>JACWMK010000043.1 GCA_015661405.1 Methanobacterium sp. | reverse complement strand
TTTTCTGTAGATGAAATTGACCGAAAGATTATTAATTTATTCCAATACGATGGTAGAATGTCCTATAGAAAAATCGCTAAAGAACTGGACATATCTATTGGTACTGTTCATAACCGTATAGATAAACTCACTAAAAATGGAGTTATAAAAAAGTTCACCCCAGTAATTGACCATAAAAAACTAGGTTATGCTCTTACAACTGTAATTGGGGTGCGAGTTAAGGGTGGTGTACTGAAAAATTGGGAAGATCGAACTGCTTATCACAAAAATGTGCTATGCGTTTATGATGTCACTGGTGAATTTGATGCCATATTAATAGCACGATTTAAAGATACACAAGAATTGGATCAGTTCGTTAAAGGATTATTAAAAGAACCGGATGTACAGAGGACTTATACTCAAACTGTCCTAAATATTGTGAAAGAAGATTTAAATTCAGGAGATATGTTTATAAAAAAAGACTTGCACTAAATAAAAAATTAAATTGATGAAATTTTATTTAATATTCTTTCACTTAAAAACTCATCGTTTATGAATTTAGGGTATACTGGTAACCTTTCAAGAAATTCAAAGCCTAATTCTTCAGTAATACTTTTTAAATAGTCTAATTCTGGCCAAGGGGCCTCGGGATTTACATAATCCTTTGTAAGAGGAGATACACCACCTAAGTCATCCGCACCCGCTAGTAAAAACATTGCTACGTTTACTTTGTTTAGATTAGGAGGAATTTGCACACCTACGTCTGGAAATAATAGCCGGGTGACAGTTATCATTTTAATCATCTCTGTTAATGAGGGCTCTTCCTGATGCTCAAGAGGTATTCCCGGCTTGGGTTTGAAGTTTTGGATAATTATTTCCTGAATATGCCCGTATTTGTTATGAAGTTTTCTTAATTCAATAAGTGATTCTGCCCTCTCTTTTAAGGTCTCTCCAATACCAATTAAGAGGCCTGTAGTAAATGGTATTTTAAGTTTCCCCGCATTTTCAATTGTTTTAATCCTTAATTTGGGTTCTTTTCCCGGGCTTTTGAAATGTACATTTGTTTGCATAAGTCTGGGACTGGAGTTTTCAAGCATCAAACCCATGGATGCATTTACTTCTTTTAAGAATTTTAATTCCTTTTTTTTAAGTATTCCAGGGTTACTGTGGGGTAAAAGATTAGTATTATTTAATGTTTCGCTGCAGAGAAAATGGAGGTATTCCACCATGTTTTCAAAGCCTTGATTCTCCAGAGCACATTTAACTTCATAAAATTCATCTGCACCCTCACCAAATGTGAAAAGTGCTTCATGACAACCATAACCATCAGCAATTTTAAGTATATGCTTAACTTCAGCGGCTTCCATTAATATAGTGGTGTCAAAACTCTCAGGGCCTTTACGAAAGGTGCAATATCCACATTGATTTCTGCATATCTCTGTTAGTGGTAAGAATACATTCTTAGAATACGTGATTTTATCATTAAGTCTATTAATATTAGCTTCCATCATCAAAGAAAGCATTTCAGAATAATCTGCATTAAGAAATGTGATTATGTCATCTTTTGATAATTTAGGCATATTATTCTTTTAGTTTATTTATTTTTTAATTTATTATGAATATTTATTTTCTAGCACTCTAAATTAGCTAAAACTAATTCCACGAATTTAGGACCAATTCCGCTTTTATCCATCCATAAAACCATGAAAATAGCTATACCATTTAATAATCCTAAAGCATATTCCACATGACAATTCATTGCTTCAAATGATTCTTTAAGCCTATAAATCCCATAAATATCGGTATCACCTTGAATTTCGACATGACCTCTAATGTACTCATCCATTACCCCTATTATGTCTTTAGCTTCGTCTGAGAAAACTTCTATTTTACGGGCGCCTATTTCATTTAAAACATTGTAAACAGCTGAATCTAATTCATCTGGTTTTATATTCTTTCTAGACATTCCTCGAACTATCAACATTTGACTTGTGTCCATGGATGGTCTTGATCCATGAAAAGCCTCCAAAGAAGTCATTATATCACCAGCAACTTCATGAATCTTCACTAATTATTCCTCCAACAAATTTTAATTCTTTTTTAAGATCACCGAATGTGGCCACTTTTTCTGCGAATGCATTGTGACGATGAATACTCTCTTCGTTTACTTGTCTAACTGTTACTAATGTATCGTCTGGTAAATGTGAATATTCTGTTATAATTTTTTGTACCATATTCCGCACGCAATCTTCTACGAACATGGGATTTTCATGTGCTTTAATTACTACTGCACTTTCATCAGATCTTTTTAAGAGTTCACATACTGGGGCACTCATTGAATCTTCAATTATTCTTATCAAATCCTCTGCTCTGATAAGATGTTGTTCTGGAACTTCTATCATAATCATACCTTTGCCTCGTTGATTGTGAGATGCGAAGGAAACTGTTTCCATAACTTTTTGAGTTGTTTCTTTATCTAAAAATTTAAGTAATTCTTGTTTAGCTGATTCTTGTGTTGATTCCTTAGCACAGGGACATACCGTCATTCCCACCACTTCTGCTCCGATCATCTTCCTTATGACTATTCTATCACCATCCCTGTAACCTATGGCATCAGCCATTATGTTAGTCATTTCCTGTGTTTTGCGTTTGGTGACTGGAGATTTCTTCATTATCATGAAATCACTCTTCATACTTACTTCTGCTCGTTTAGCATATTTATGCTTCTTAAGAAGACATGTAACGATTTCAGCGCATAATGATTCAATTTCTAATGTGGTTCCTTTTACCGACTCTTCTAAAACTGCACTAATGGCCTCCGGATTTCTGGACATATGTATTCCCCTTTTTGTACTGGGGAGGTCAACAAATGCATCAAAGGTTGGAAGGAGAACTATTGGTCTTTTTCCTTCTCTTTCTATCTTTAAAAGTTTTTTAACACCTGTAACTCCTACTCTGGTTAGATGTACAGGTATGTTTGGTATATTGTCCTGGGTGTCAGGGAAACATGATAAATCCAACTTTATTCACCCCTTTTGGTAATTAATTTGCATTTTATGCTTATTCAAACATTTTTGAAATAATTAATTATTTTAAGAATTAGTTCGGTTTAAAATTCTTCATTTATTAACAATTTTTATTATAATTCTGATTTGAATTTAATTTATTTAAAGTGATGTTTGTTTATTTAATGAAATGTTTATAACTGATGGACTTCTTTTATATATATTATTTTCGATTTGAGATTTTGCTGAAAATAAGGTTCATCTATTCATTCTTATATTATGTTAATCCACAAAGCACTGGAGTTTCAACAATAAATCTCATGAATAAGATAATTATTTATTATCCCGTTTTTCTGTATTATTACAATCAAATTTTGAAGATTACCACAAAAATAGGTGCTTATTTCTACTTAAAGATTTTATATGTTAATTGATCGAACCTATTTTTTTTTTAAAATTTCCTAAAGATTCTATTTTCCAATATGACTTTAAAAATATCCGAAATTAAAACACCTTTACTTTACAAATACGTCCACCACTACGTGATAAACACCAGGAGAATATTTTTTGATAATTCTTTTATTTAATATCTCTACTTCACGGTGCTTTGCTGCTTCTTTTATTCTCCTAATTGGTCTTCTAAATTTTAATTTATCAGGAACTGATTCATGATAGTGAATTATTCCTCCTTCCTCCTTAAGTGATTGCATCGCAACATCTAAATAATGGTGAGTATTACCAATGTAACCCATTAACACCCTATCCGCCACTCCTTTAGGTGCCTGTTCACGGCAATCTCCCCTTAATGGCTCTATTATGTGTGAAACTTTATTTAATTCTATATTTTGACATAAATAATTATAAGCTACGGGATTTATTTCTACCGAATAAATTCTTTCTACGGGTGAGTGTAAAGCCAGAGGTATGGAGAAATAGCCAATTCCTGCGAAAAGATCAACCACGGTTTCGCCTTCTTCGGCAATATTAGATATTCTCTGTCTTTCTGTAGTATTGCCTTTAGACCACATTATTTGGGAAACATCTAATTTGAATAGGCAATGATTTTCTTTATGTATGGTTTCTGTGCCTTCACCTAAAATTATATTTACTTCGGGTTCCCTCTTCGACCCTTTAATTCTACCTAATTTAACTATGCGATTAACACCGGGTAATTTTAAAAGAGTTTCAGGATCATCTACATCCTTCTTAAGAACCAGTATATCTCCAATAATTTTACCTTTCATATAAATTCATTAATTTCAAGAGTTTTAAATATTATTATATAAATAAAAATTATATTCTAGTAATGTTAGCAATTATTTATGATTCTTAAGAAAATATAATTTAAAAAAAACATTATTATTAGGAGAATTATTGGATGAATAACGAATTAGATGAAATTTTATCATCTTATCAAGGTGTAGAATCTGATTTAATACCTATACTTCAAGATATACAATCTTACTTCGGATATTTACCTGAAGAATTAATGAAGGAAGTTTCACGTTTTGTAGGAATACCAGAAAGTGAGCTTTATGGGGTGGCAACATTTTACCAACAGTTTAGATTCACCCCAATAGGCCGCAAACATATCATCGTGTGTGAAGGAACTGCATGTCATGTTAAAGGTGCTAATAAGATAATAGAAAATATTGAAAGACATTTGAATATTAAAAAAGGCGAAGTCACTTTTGATCTTGAATACTCATTAGAGTCTGTAGGATGTTTAGGATGCTGTGCTTTGGCACCTTGTGCCATGATTAATCAAGAAGTTAAATCTAACCTCACTTTGAAGGATATAAAAAAACTTTTTTCTAAAAAGAAAGATAATGATAATTAAGATTTAAGATATTAATTAAAATTAAAAATATGGAATCAATTAAATTTTATTCAAATTTAAAAAAAATGACTTAAAATTAGAGTATAAAGGAGAGTAATTGAAGATGGTTAAAATAAATAGACAAGAAATTCTTAACATTTTAGACGGATACGATAAAGAAAATTTAACTATAGCCACTTTAGGCAGTCACACCTCCCTACATATACTGAAAGGTGCTAAAGAGGAAGGATTCAATACAGCCGTAGTTTGTGAAAAAGGAAGAGAAGTCCCTTACCAAAGATTTAAAGTAGCTGACGAGTATATAATCGTTGATAAATTCAAAGATATAATTAATAGTGAAGTTCAGGAAAAACTGCGGGATATGAATAGCATAGTAATTCCTCATGGATCATTTGTAGCTTATGCTGGGTTGGATGGTATTGAAAATGATTTTCATGTGCCCATGTTTGGTAATCGGGATATATTGCGTTGGGAGTCGGATCGAGATTTGGAAAGAAAGTTGATGCATGAATCTGGAATCAGAACCCCCACCAAATATAATAATCATTTAGATATTGATAAAACGGTTATGGTAAAATTTCCTGGTGCTAGAGGGGGAAAAGGATATTTTGTAGCATCATCAGCTAAAGAATTTGATGAGAAAATTAAAATTATGCTCGAGAGAAGATGGATTGAACAGGATGACGTTGAAAAAGCCCATATAGAAGAATATGTTTCAGGCTGCAATTACTGCATACATTACTTTTATTCCGCGTTGAATGATGAAGTGGAAGTTTTAGGTATGGATAGTAGGTATGAATCCAATATTGATGGTTTAGTCCGAATTCCAGCTAAAGATCAGCTTGAGCTTGGATTAAATCCTTCTTATGTGATAACAGGAAATCATCCTGTAGTTATGAGAGAATCATTGCTTCCGCAGGTTTTTGATATTGGAGATAAATTAGTTGAATCTGCTAAAAAGTTAGTTCCACCAGGTATGAATGGACCCTTTTGTTTGCAGAGTTTATGTACTGATGATCTGGAGATCGTAGTGTTTGAAATGAGCGCCCGTACAGATGGTGGCACTAACACCTTCATGCATGCTTCTGCTTATAGTTACCTACTTTTCGGAGAATTCATGAGTATGGGACGTAGAATAGCCCGTGAAATTAAAAATGGAGTTAATGAGAATCGTTTGGAATTGATTATAACTTAAAAATAGTATTTTTTTGATTTAGTAATTTATTTAAGCTTATTAAATTAAATTCTATTTCAATAGAGTTGTAAATTTTATTTTCTGAAAAAAATAAATTATAAAGAAACATTTATAAACATCTTCTGTATAAGTAAGGTTATAAAAAGCTTATGTTCAAATGTAAACTGGATTAAAACTTAAACAGTAAATATTTATATAACATGAATTTTAAAATAAGAATTAGTAAAATATTTACTTATTGAAACTATTTTTTTTATTATATAATTTTTTTAGAGGTGTAATCTATGAATAATAATCAATTAGAAGGCACTACAACTGTTGGCATTACTTGTAAAGATGGTGTTGTTTTTGCCACAGAAAGAAGAGCTACCATGGGTAACTTAATTGCTCATAAAGTAGCAAAAAAGATTTTCAAGATAGATGATCATATAGGAGCTACTATTGCCGGGTCTGTTGCACACGCTCAAACACTAATGAAATATATAACTGCTGAAGCAAACCTTTATAGTCTCAGAAATGGTGAAGAAATAGGTATAGAATCAATAGCCACATTAACATCTAACATTTTACGCTCATCACCTTTATATGTTCAAACCCTCCTGGGAGGAGTTGACAATAAAGGGCCTGGTTTGTATTCTTTAGATCCAGCAGGTGGGGTTATAAAAGATATGATGATTTCCACTGGTTCAGGATCACCGGTATGCTACGGAGTATTGGAAGATCGTTACAATGAAGATATCTATGTGGATGAAGGTATAGATTTAGCTATTAGAGCTATAAAGTCTGCCATGGAAAGGGATGCTTTTTCAGGTAATGGTATACGAGTGGCTACAATTACTAAAGATGAAGGTTTTAAAGTCTTATCTGAAGAAGAAGTAGAAAAGAAAATCATGGAACTATAATCTAAAAAATTAATTAACTATTTTATCTTAAATTCATATTTTTTCATTTATATTAAATATTTTTTTTTTAATACGCTAAGTAAAAAAAGCAACTATTACTTAGCACTTATTGTTTTCTGTTTTTTTTAAAGACGTGATGTTAATGGGTTCAGAGATTCAAGAAATTAAAAATATAATAGTACAAAGACTACCAAAAAGAGTACAAGTAGCCAAAGTAGAATTTGAAGGTCCGGAAGTAGTTATCTACACTAAAAATCCCGAGATCATAACTGAAAATGGAGATCTTATCAGGGATTTAGCTAAGGATTTAAGAAAACGGATAATTATCCGTTCAGACCGTTCAGTGCTTATGGAGCCTGAAAAAGCTATACGTATAATTCATGAGATAGTTCCAGATGATGCGAAGATTACTAACATTTACTTTGATGAAGTAACTTGCGAGGTAATAATCGAAGCCCGTAAACCCGGTTTAGTTATTGGAAAATATGGTGCTACCTCAAGAGAAATAGTTAAAAAAATTGGATGGGCTCCTAAAATACTTAGAACACCCCCTATTGCATCTGAAATCATACAAAGAATAAGAAGAACCTTAAGAAAAAACAGTAAAGAACGAAAAAAAATATTACAGGACCTAGGAATTCGTATACATCGCGAAATAACAGTAGATAATGAATGGACTCGCTTAACCACTTTAGGGGGCTTTAGAGAAGTGGGAAGATCATCTTTATTTTTACAGACCACCAACAGCAAAGTACTATTAGACTGCGGAGTAAATGTGGCAGGAACAGACGATAAAAGTGCATATCCCTATTTAAACGTTCCTGAATTTTGTTTAGATGATTTAGATGCCGTTATAATTTCTCACGCTCATTTGGATCATTCTGGATTTTTACCTTACTTATATCATTATGGTTATGAAGGACCTGTGTACTGCACCACACCTACCAGAGACCTTATGACCTTATTACAACTTGATCATATTGATATTGCTCATCGAGAAGATAATCCGTTGCCATTCAATGTTAAACATGTTAAAAAGAGTATAAAACATACCATAACGCTCGATTACGGAGAAGTAACAGATATCGCTCCGGACATCAGATTAACATTGCATAATGCTGGACATATCTTAGGTTCTGCCATAACTCACGCACACATCGGTGACGGCCAACATAACTTTGTATACACTGGAGACTTCAAATATGAAAGAAGTAGACTATTAGAACCCGCAGTAACTAAATTCCCCCGCATAGAAACTTTAGTAATGGAGAGTACCTACGGTGGGCATGAAGATGTACAACCCACACGTAATGATGCTGAAAAAGAACTAATTAAAACTATCTACCGCACATTGGAACGTGGGGGAAAAATTATGATCCCCGTATTTGCTGTGGGAAGAGCACAAGAAATGATGATAGTTTTAGATGAGTACATCCGACATGGAATCATTGATGAAGTACCGATATACATAGACGGCATGATATGGGAAGCCACTGCTATTCATACTGCTCGACCAGAATATTTAAGTAAGGATCTGAGGGATCAGATATTCCACATGGGTAGAAACCCTTTTATTTCTGATGTTTTCCATAAGGTTAATGGGATAGATGAAAGACGGGATATTGTAGAAGGAGAACCATCTATAATTCTTTCGACTTCAGGAATGCTCACCGGGGGAAATTCTGTGGAGTATTTTAAATGGCTTTGTGCGGATCAACGTAATTCTTTAGTCTTTGTAGGATATCAGGCTGAAGGTTCTTTGGGAAGAAGGTTGCAAAAGGGCTGGAAAGAGATACCCCTCAAAGAAGAGGGAAAAACTAATGTTTACAACGTGAAAATGGAGATAAAAACCATAGAAGGTTTCAGTGGACACTCTGATAGGAAACAACTCATGGACTATGTGCGACGTATGTCTCCCAAACCAGAAAAGATACTTATATGTCATGGGGATAATTATAAAACACTTGATCTGGCATCCAGTATTTATCGTCAATTTAAGATTGAAACTAAAACTCCCATGAATTTAGAGACTGTGCGGATTCAATGAGAAATTTACATTTTAATCTAATAATTATTTATTATAATAATCAGTTTTAAGATTAAATTTCTTTTTGAATTTTTTAAGTAAATTTTTTTTAAATGACTAATTAAAGCTGCATATTTGCGTATTATACATCATGTTTAAGGTAAATGCTTATTTTATCTAAATTATTAATTTATAAGTTATTTTTTTTTAGATGGATTAACTCTTAATTCCAATTTTATGGGGTATTATTTATACCTTATCATTATATTCGAAAATTATATTAATAGTGTAGTTTAAAATGTAATATGCTGAATTAAAGTATAATAGGTTGAAATAGTAATATTTCAATTAAATTTTTAGAGGTCATCTAAGTGGCAACTAGAATTCTATTTTAAGAGGAATCCTGTAAAGATGAACTTTTTGAAGACCATTCAATTATCTTAAAAAGCCAATCAAATAATCTTGAAGAATTAAAAAACATTTTATATAATTTAATGGAAACAAATCAAAGTACGGGTCTAAAGAATGGTTTAGAGATTATGATAACTTTGATATCCCATGAAAAAAAAGAGGTAGTGGCTTACGCTTTAGGTGAATTATTTTTGATGATTAATGATGAGACTATTCAAAAACTCGTTGTTAAAGAATTAATGATATTATCTCAGGATTATAATCCTGATGTTCGAAAATCTGCTATATATTCATTGGAATTAATTAGCAGCGAAGTTTACAAACTAGAAATAGTTAATAAGTTATTAAATTTGTTTTTCAATTTAAAATAGAACATAGAAAACAAAATTAAACCCTTTGAATATGCCATAAACTTTCTTATCACTTGATAAATAGATTTTACAGTTATTTATCATCAATAACTCAAAAACCAACAATTTATTATCCTCTCATCATTTTTATTACTTAGAAAATATTTTCAACACATTAACATCAGTAGAATTAATTATTTTTGAAGAAAACGTTAATTCACCCAATGAACAGTTATCTAATAATGAAGAGATATATTCATATTTAGACATAATGAATATTGATCATGCTACTGAAGACTCCCTAAAAACTTTAGCTAGTATTTATGCACAAACATTCCAAGAAAAATGCCATTTACGTAGATTAAAAGCTCTTTTAAATGATGAAAATAATGAAATTCAACATTCAGGACTAAATGGTTTGACTCATATTGCAAGTATACTAATAAAAATTGAAAAATAGATTATTTAAACAATAAAAATTCTAATTTTTTTTTTTGATATGCAAAAAATAAATAAATTTACTTATTTTTTCTTTCAAACTCAATCAAAAAATTTTGGATATAAATTTAATATTGTAGAATCGGATTCTTATTTGTTCAAATGGATCATTCTAAATTTTTGGTTTATCATCCCCACCATTGCCTAATTAACTTTAGATCCAAAAATAATTTAGCATAATTATACACTTTAACTGAATATATATTTAAGAGATTGTTACACAAAATTCAAAAACAATATGATTATATAAAAAATTTATAAGTCCTAAATCTTATATTGGTAAATGTACTTTTTTAAATTAATAATATAATTAGAGGAATTTTTTTATGGTAACTTACAAAGAATCAGGAGTAGACATCAATTTAGAAGAAATTGCAATATCTGCTTTAACCTCAAAATTAAGAAAAACCCTAAAGTATAGGAATGTTATAACAGAATCCGGACATTTCGCAGCTCTGGTACGTTTAGGTGATAAAGCCATTGCAATGAGCACCGACGGCGTAGGTAGTAAGATTTTAGTTGCAGAACTCATGGACAAATATGATACAGTAGGTATCGACTGTGTAGCTATGGTTGTAAATGACCTTCTATGCGTAGGGGCAGAACCAGTTGCCATGGTAGATTATTTAGCCATGGATAAACCAAACCCAGAATTAACAGCGCAAATAGGTAAAGGATTAGTTACAGGTGCAAATGAGGCTAGAGTAGCTATGATTGGGGGTGAAACTGCTTCACTTCCCGAGATTGTAAAAAATTTTGACCTTGCCGGAACTGGCATAGGAATAGTAAATTTAGATCGTATAATAACTGGGGAGAAGATTAAAGAAGGCGATGCTCTCATCGGAATAGCAAGCAATGGCATCCATAGTAATGGATTAAGCCTAGCTCGTAAAGTTTTTTTTGACGAATCAGATTTAAAAGTATCGGATCCTTTGCCGGGGTATCATGACATTACAATAGGAGAAGAATTACTTAAACCTACAAGCATATATGTAAAACCAGTGATGGAACTTTTAAATAGCAAAATAGATGTGCATGGTCTAGCCCATATTACCGGAGGAGGTTTCAACAACCTCAAAAGACTTAAGAAAGATGTTGGTTACCATATAACTAATTTACCCCAACCCCACCCTATATTCCATTCTCTATATTCATTAGGTGTTCCTATTGAAGAAATGTATCAGGTTTTTAATATGGGGGTAGGTATGGTGGTAATAGTACCTGAAGAGGATAATACAGCTACTATAAAGATTATAGAAAAGTATAATCAAGCTTATCAAATAGGAAAAGTCTATAGTAACATTCAGAATATGATTAAAATAAAAACTTTCCAAAACAATCTCATTGGAATTTAAATTGTAAAACTAGTTTTGTTTGAAGATTTAGGTGCATTTATATGAAAATAACACTTCAAGAAGAAAGATCAATAATAATAGAAATACTGACTAGAATGGGAGTAACGATGGAGGATGCGGAAATTGTGGCGGATGTCACTTTAGACGCTGATCTTAAAGGTTTTTCATCCCATGGAATAGGTAGATTCCCACAGTATGTTAAGGGTTTGAAGTATGGAACCATAAAGCTCAATTCAGAGATAGAAATAGAAAATGAAACAATCTCCACTGCACTTTTAAATGGTAATCATAAATTCGGTCATGTAGTAACATATTATGGAATGGAGATGGCTATGAAAAAAGCAAGAGAAACCGGTGTCGGAGTAGTGGGAATTCATGACTCCAATCATTTCGGAGTCGCTGGCTACTACTCAGATATGGCCATAATGCAAGATTTGATTGGTCTAGTGGTAGCTAACACTGAACCTGCCATGGCTCCTATAGGTGGTAAAGAAGCAATAATAGGGACTAATCCAATAGCTATAGGTATACCATCTAATAAAAACTATGTTTCAGTTGATATGGCTACTTCTACTTCTGCTCGTGGCAAACTTCTTGAAGCTCTGCGTAAAGGTGAAATGATACCTGAAAATGTAGCATTAGATGCTGAAGGAAACCCCACCATTGACCCAGAAGCCGCCCTTAAAGGATCAATACTGCCATTCGGCGCACATAAAGGCTATGCACTTGCCTTCATGATTGAAATATTAGCCGGACCACTGGTGAAAGCTGCATTTGGTAAACAAGTTACGGGAACAGCCAACCCCAAATACATGTGCACTAAAGGAGACCTCCTAATAGCCATTAATCCAGCAATGTTCGGAAACCTTGAATATTTTAAGGAAGAAGTAGATAAATTCGTGGATGAGGTAAAAAGTTCTGGAAATGTTTTTATACCTGGTGATATGGAAGTGCGTAACTTTAAAAAATATATAGCTGAAGGGATTAATGTTGACGACAAACTCTCAGCACAGCTTAAGGCAATAGCTGAGGATTTATCATTAGATTATGATAAATTAGTTAATTAAAATTTTATAAATTATAATAAATTACAAAATTCTTAAAAATATTAAATTTAAAATAAATGCTTATACTCAATTGTGATTTAAAATGGACAGCAGCCAAACCATTTATCAAGCCCTGAAAAAAGCCGGAATTAATTTCGTGGTTAGTTTACCCTGTGTAAATCTGGGAAAACTCATGGATATGATAGACTGCGACAGTGATATTATTCATGTTCCAGTAAATAGGGAAGAAGAAGGATTTGGCATTTGCGCCGGAGCTTATATGGGAGGTAAGAAAACCGCCATTTTAATGCAAAATTCAGGCTTGGGCAACTCAGTGAATGTTTTAGCATCACTTTATAAACTATACCAACTCCCCATAATAATGATCATTAGCCATCGAGGTACTGATGGAGAATTCATGAACGCACAAGTACCAATGGGAAAAGCTACTACGGGTGTTCTGGATGCATTGGAAATTACATATTTCATCCCTAAAACACCAGATGATGCCTTAAAACTAATATCTAAAGCTGGGAGTTTGGTTGAGATCGAAAACGTTCCAGTGGGAATACTTTTAGAAATTTCATTTTGGTAAATGATAAAATGTTTTTCACATACTAAACGAATTAATAATATTCTAAACAAAAAGAATTGAATAATATGGAAAGAATAGAAGCAATACAAAAAATTACGGAACAACTTAACAATGAATTAATAATCTGTAATATTGGATTTCCGTCACGAGAATTATATGCTGTTAAAGATTCACCTAATAATTTTTATATGTTAGGATCTATGGGTATGGCCTCGTCTATTGGTTTAGGATTAGCTATGGCTCAGGATAGAAAAGTAGTAGTCCTAGATGGTGATGGATCGTTACTGATGAATATGGGGAGTTTAGTAACTATTTTCAATCAAAACCCAAATAATCTTATTTTAGTGATTTTGGATAACGAGTGTTATGGTTCTACTGGTTCACAGTGCAGTTATGCAAGTACTGTAGATCTTTCACGAGTAGCTGAAGCAGTGGGATTTAAAAATCTTTTTTTATTTCAGAATGAAATAGATTTCAGTGAAATTTTAAATATAAATGGATCGATTTTTGTACATATAAAAATTGAAAAAGGAAATGCAGACGTGCCTGTGATTGATATGGAACCAGAAGATATTAAAATTAGATTTATAGAAGAGATTAAAGGGAAGCTAAACACATTATAGCTTAAAACTTTTAATAATTTAAAAAAATAATAGTTTAATACACATTTTAAATTTTAACTTCTTCTTCGCTCAAATTCTTTGAATAATTCATCTAATTCTACACCTTTATAAACCAAAAGAAGCATGACATGGAATATAAGATCAACTGCTTCATAAACTATATTTTCATCATTTTTAGAGGCTATTACAAATTCAGTAGCTTCTTCACCGATTTTTTCCAATATTTTATCTTCAGCTCTTTTTTCATCATCCCTCATAAGATTAGAAGTATAAGAATCAATAGGATAATCTCTTCTCTCTTCTAATACTTGATAAACATCTCTAATGAGTTTATCAGTCATTTTTGAGCCTCCTTTCTAAGAGTGCCGGTCAGGGCAATTAAAGGGTGTTGTGCATCATCTATAACTTCTATATCCCAAAAAGTATGTATACCCTCTTTATCTGCGGTTTTTTCCAAGCCTAACTTTATATCTTCATCCAAATTAATGACATAAGAATCAATCTGATCATAGCCTAATTTAAGAGCAGCCACAGTTCTATGATGACCATCCACTAGTATAAATCTATCTCCAACCTTAACCACAATAGTTGGCTCTGCTAATCCTCTTTTAAGCTCATAAGTTCTGCCTTGAAGTTCATCAGCGTAAATTTTATTTTGAGTTGGCCTAAGATCCGCTATAGGAACCTTCATTCTCACTAACCTAGTTCTAATGCCATATAATTGTTCAAGAGTCCTTTTAAAGTAATTAACTTTTGTTGGAGTGGATCTTTCAATATGTGATCTTACAATATCAGTGTTAGTTATTATGCCCACTAGTTTACATTCTTTATTTATTACAGGCAACCTTGATATGCCCGTTCTAAACATCACTCTGGCTGCATCATTAATAGACATTTCCTGGTCTGCTACAACTATATCCGTGGACATTATCTCCCCAACATTAGTATCCCATGGCTTTAAAAGTAAATCAGAAGCGGTCACCATTCCAACAACTTCTCCATTAGTTCTAACTGGAAAACCATCATGACCACTACCTCTCATCAACTTTATAACTTCCTCATTGGGTGTATCTGGATTGACACTTATAACTTTTTTAGTCATATAATCCTTTACAAGAGCCGCACTACTCATCTTAAATCTCCATTGATGTAAATCATCGAATATACAGTGTTTTATCATTATATTCTATTTTAATTATTCTATGAAATGGAATTTGAGTTCCATCGTTTAGTATCAAGAACCCATTTTCCAATCGATCAATGAAACTTCCTTTGATTGTTTTAAGATTCCCAGGAGCTCCTCTATGAATATAACTTATTTTAGCTTGATTTATTTTCATTCTAGGATGCCAAAGAACCATATTCAATATGTTTTTTGCCATCTATTCTCAAAAACCTGAATTTCATAGAATTAATTAAGAATTATAAAAAAATTTTATTTACTTTTTAAAAATAATTTTAATATTTAAATTAAGTATGTTAAATGATGTTTAAAAAATTTTACATTATTAAAAAAAAGGATTTCTTTATTAGTTTTATTCTATAACTCCTCCTCTAGTAATTTAAATATATCACCGGGATCTGCTTTTCCCCTAGTTATCCTCATGACTTGACCCATAAGGAAGTTTAATGCAGATTTTTTGCCTTCATTGTAATCAGAAACTGCTTCTGGGTTTTCTTTTATAACTTGTTTAACCACTTTAACCACAATATCTTCTCCCATTAATCCAACTAAACCCATTTCCTCAGCTATCTGCCTAGGCATTTTAGTGTTTTGTGGTAATTTTTCAATGATCCTCTGCCCAGATTTTGTGGTGATCGATTTATCTTGTAGCATTTTAAGCAAATCTATTATTTGCTGAGGCTTTATTCCACTTTCCTTAAAACTTAACTTGTTATAATAAATCACTCTTTTAAGTTCATCTCTCATCCAAAGAGCTGCAAATTTAGGATTAATCTCACAAACCACTTCTTCAAATGCATCAGCTAATTCCAATTCAGATGTAAGAACTTGAGCATCATCTTTTTTTATCCCATACTGATTTACAAACCTTTCCGTCTTTATATGGGCAGGTTCAGGCATTTCATTTTTTATAATCTTAATTTTATTTTCCTCTACAAACATGGGCGGCAGATCCGGGTCGGGTATGTACCTGTAATCTTCAGCTTCAACCTTAAGTCGCATTGGAACAGTTATCATCTGAGATTCTAAGAAAGCTCTAGTTTCTTGTTTTATCTCGATTCCTCTTTTCAAAAGATTTTTCTGTCGAACCATCTCAAATTGAAGAGCCTTATATGCTCCTTTTATAGAATTAATATTTTTTATTTCAGCCCGTTTACCTCCTTCCAATGAGATGTTCACATCTGCGCGCATAGTTCCCTCTCCACGTGCAACACCACTATATTCTAAAACTCTTATGAGTTCCCTTAAGAATTTACGAGCTGCTTCAGGTGATTTCATATCTGGCTCTGTTACAATTTCAATTAAAGATATACCAGATCGATTGAAATCTACTAAACCGAGATCAGGTTTATATTGACCCGGATCCTCCTCTAAATGGACTTCCCTTATTCTAACTCCGTTAAGATCTCCTTCGTATCCTATAGGAATTGAGGTACGTTGATATCCTGAGGATAGATCGGGATAGTCATAATGTTTTCTCTGGAAAAATGTAACTTCAGGACTTATTTTACAATCCAACATTAAAGCTATTTTAATAGCTCCATCCAATGCTTCCTTATTGGGCGGATAAGGCTTAGCACCTGGCTGATTTAGACATACAAAGCAAATATTAGAATTGGATGGGGCATCCTGATAATTAGTGCGACAATCACAGAATAATTTAGAATTAGTTTCAAGTTGAACGTGGATTTCCAATCCGCATTTCATCTTAATGGTTATTCCTCCTTGAAAAGTATGATCAAATTTTTTAGCTTATAGTTTTTTATTATTTTAAACAAAGAATTAAAAAATGCAGGGGAAGGGATTCGAACCCTCGTAGGCCTACGCCAACAGGCCCTGAACCTGTCCCCTTTGACCGCTCGGGAACCCCTGCATTTCAGACTTTACTTAAAAAAAATATTATTTATCATTTTAAAAATATTCCTGAGTTTTATTTTTTGTATATTTTGATATTCTAACTATTCTTTTTATTTTATGAACTATTATATTTTAATGAATAGAATCCCATTAAAAACTTTTGAATTATTTTCAATTTAAAAATATTAATTGTAAATCTTACTTAAACTCTTTTAGTGTCATCTTCGGTGAATCTTAATTTAATACCGTTAAATGTTTATTAAAATTTGAATTATATTTAGAGATTTTCTATTTACTTCATTTTTTTTTAATTTTTTTTTTAATTTTTGGGTAATTTTAGTTATTTGTTTGATTTTTTATATTTTCTGGGGTTTTTTCTTCTTTTTTCCTTTATTTTCCGGTTTTTTGGATGTTAGCGTTCG
>JACWMK010000109.1 GCA_015661405.1 Methanobacterium sp. | reverse complement strand
AATATAAATTACTATTATTTTTTTTTTATTCCACATGGAAACTGTTTATTATCATTTGATAATTATTTTCATTAAAATTTCCAGGCGGGGTTGATTGGAAAGTTAAAGTGTAAATGTATCCATTTTTCAGGAAATATATATCTATTTCTTTCCAAGATGCTCCTTGATCATCGCTGGATATGGATGTAATTTCTGAAGCATTGACACCATCAATAGTTATTTTATTTGCAGTTACATTCGTTGCTGAACTTATCGTATGTAAATATTGATTATTCGTCGGATCTGCTACAATTGCATTGATTTCAGTATTCATATCATCAGCACTAATAGTAGAACTATTCCTACTGACAAAAAAGCAGTTATCCGTCTCAGAAGTTGAAGTATTAGTACTATTAGTAATATTTGACGTGGTAGTAGTAGTAACTACATTTGTACCGGTTCCAACACTTACAATTTCACCATTACTTTTCTCATCACCTGTGAGATTATCTAAATTCCAATCACTTGGATAAACAAAACTGATATTATTATTATTATAAGTAACATTATTATTACTAACTGTTGTATTATTCGTTCCAATAGTACTGGCAGCACCGCCGGCAAATGTAATTATCATTATAAGTACTATCAAGTAAATAATACTGCTTGAGATCATTTTCCATGGAGTCCAAGATCTAAAACCTGGAATTTTCCTCAAAAAAGAAGTTTCATTTTTTATTGGAGTTTCTTCAACTTTCTTATCTGATGTTAATGTACCACCACACTCTAAACAATAAGTAGAATCACTCTTATTTCCAGTCCCACACTTAGGACACACTAATTCATCAGAATCCCCATTCCTTTTATTTTCCAGCTTCTTACCAATCTCATCACTTGAAACCATAATTCATCTATCCTCCTATAAAATTTAAACTTGCAAATCATAAAATAAATAATTTTCAAATTTATTTAAACTAGATTAAACCAATTACAAACTCTGGAACCATTTTTTTCCAACTTTTGATCCGTTTTTCTCATATCATAAGGAATTTAAATTCCTCAGATAAAGAACTTAATCCAAAACCACATTTCGTACAGAATTTAGCGTATACTAAATTTTCAGCACTGCAATTATCACAAAAAATATTGTTATCTGCTTCCTTTAAACTCCTATCAACTATTACTTCAAGTTCTTTCTTTGAAATTCAGCTTTATCTTTAGTTTCTAACATTTCAGTAGAACTTACCCCCCCTTATCCAACTGAATTGTAAAAAAAAATATATTATGACCCGGTCCCTCTAATATCCTAAAATAAAAAAAGGAATAGTAAAAAAAAAATAAAATCTTATCCGCCTAGTTGTTTGATTATGTCTTGTAGTTTTGGTTTGTCTGTAGCTGTTAAGTTATTGAATTGTTGTCCTAGAATAACGAATTGTTGGACGTCATTTACATAGGCTGTGGTATTGCCGTTTGCCATATCAGTTGCCATATTGTTCATGATCGTGGACATGTTAGTTAACATGTTTGTTGCGTTGTCGTTGTATACTTGTCTTATTTCGTTTGCAACATTTCCTTTGAAGATTAAATCATATCTGGTAGCTATGCCATTGTTATTTTGGAAACTTTGATTTATAGTTTGAATTTGAGATTGTAATGGTTGCATACTACTTGTTAGATTATTTGCTATTTGTTGTCTTTGGCTTTGGGGAATATCTGCTAAAGAGACACTTCCACTTTGAAATTCTGCTGTAGATGAATTTATCTCATCGATTGTTGCTAGATCTATTGGTGGGTTTTGTATACTATTATAATCATTTTTAAATCCCACCAAATCTCCGGGTATTAAAACAGTTGTGGCATAGACATAATAAGTCCCGTATACACCTATGACTGCTACTAATAAAATTATTAATGCTATTAACTTCTTACTCATTATTTAATTCCTCTTTAATATTATTTTAATGCTATTACGCTAATTAGTTTCGGATTAATTGCATTAATTCCTTTTTAAACAAGTTTTAGAACTTTTATTTATTTCATTAATTAACTTTGTTATTTTAGGATTCCGACTATTATTCTTAAATTATTGATTTATTTCAATTCTTCATGCTTGACTAGCATATTGATTGGCTTGATTAACAGCTTGATTTTGAATATTTTGATCAATTTGATCTTGAACATTTTGATCAACCTGTTGACTGATATCATTACTATTGCTGTCGTCATTGGCATTATTACTATTAGAATTTTGATCACTGCCTAGTGACTGACCACTGCTTTGTTGTGATTGTGATGATCCATTAGAAACATTTGTAGCATTTGTATTGTTATTAGTATTGTTATCATGATTTGTATTGCTTACGGGATGGGCGGTCATTAGTATTCCTAAGTTATCTGAAAAATATAAGGCACCTACACATGCAACTACACCTAATCCTACTATAATTATTATTGGTAAAATATCCAAATTTTTCACCTCCTTATAATCATAATCTCACATTTTAAGATAGATATTAATTAATATCAGAAACAATGTTACATACTGCACCTCTTGTGAAAATAACAAAACGCTAAACTTGTACAATACATTCCAAAAAAAATGTTTAATTATGCAAATAATAATTATCACATTTTTATATCATTCACCATCCATTTTTTTTTAAGTTTCACATTTCTAACACAATTCATATTTAAAATAGTACCATAAAAATTGGTCAAAACTAGAAGGTTAGTTTAGATAACTAAATGGTTGGTAAGTAAATTTATGCATCTAAAATTTTTTCAAATAATAATTTGGAAATTAAAATCAAAAAATAATTATATCATAGATTATAATTTCATCATAAAAAGAAAAAAGTGATATAAATGTCTAAGAATCGTTTAGGAATGCAATCGTTGTTAAATAGTATCGATATAAATCAGCTTGAATTAAATGAAGCTTTTAATTATAGGGATGAATTATTAGCTGATAAAAAAGTTGAAAATATCGGCACTGTAGATACAAATGGTATAATCCAATACATAAATCCTGCATTAAATCTTTTATTAAATTTCAATTCTAATGATATTGAAGGTAAATCCATTTTCGAGATTATTAAATACTTTATTCATCCTAACGATCAAGAACATACCAAATTAGCAATAATTAAATGTATTAAAACACCTTCATCCGAAAAAATTCAATCAAGGATAAAGAATAAGGATGGAATATATTTATGGATAGAATTCATTTTATACCCAATATTAGGTGATAATGATAATGTTAATGGATTATTCTACGGTACTCATGACATTACTGAAAAAAAATTACAGGAGAAGGAGAAACTTATTAGTCAGGAACATTTTAAGAACATATTCTATCAATCACCTATAGCAACAGCCATAATATCAATGGATAAGAAAATCATAAATGTTAATCAACAATTCTGCCTATTAACTGGATATTCACAAGAAGATTTTCAATCATCGAGCATCCTAGACATAATACATCCAGAAGATATCTTAAATAACAAAGAAAATATGAAAAATTTAATTAATGGACATATAAAACAACATCAAGCAGAAAAACGTTATATCCATAATAATGGTAAGATAATATGGGTTAAGGTTGCTTTAAAATTAATACATGATAAGCTCGGGCATCCAATCCATTTTATATGCTCAATACAAGAAATAAATAGAAAAACAAGGCCATGACGCAAATGAAAACATAATAAAAAAAAATGAAGAAATCTACAAGGAAATCATAAAATCTCCTTAAATAAAAAATCCAATCTAAATTTTATATTCACCAATAGAATATAAAATGTCATTTTTGTTAGTCAAATTTAATATAGTATAACATAAAACTTATCGAAAATTAATTTTTGGTGGGGGAATTGTGAGTTATGAGTAATGAAAATATAATGGATGATGGTAACCTTGAAATTATAAAAGAAATGGTTAAAAAATTAGACGCCATAAGTAATGAAAACAGGCTTAAAATATTATTAATTATTGCAAA
>JACWMK010000108.1 GCA_015661405.1 Methanobacterium sp. | reverse complement strand
GTCCATCTAAGAACTAGAAAAGTTTTAGATGAAAATAATATAAAAATAGACGAAAATCTAATTTTAACAGATCCATTAGGTTATAAAGATTTTATAGGATTATTAGCAAATTCCAAATTTATAATGACAGACTCTGGCGGCATACAAGAGGAAGCAGCAGTTTTAAATGTACCTTGTCTGATTTTAAGAGACAACACAGAATGGGAATATTTAGTAAAAATAGGTAAAAATGTTCTTCTAGGGACTAATGAAGAAAAAATAATAGAACATGTAAACTACTTTTTAAATAATGAAAATGAATTAGAAAATATGCGTAATATGAAGGTAAAAATTAAAACAGGAGTATCAAAAGAAATACTTTCTATAATAAAGTATATTTATTCATAATATTTTTAGAATTAAATCTTATTTTAAGGTTTCAAGTTCTTAATTTCGGGAGGGAGAATCTAATTTAAGCTAATTAGAAAGATAATTCAACATAAAAAAAAAATTAATATTTTTCAAACTTACAATCTGAATAGAAATAAGATAATTTTACAGATGTTTTAATATAAACTATTCGATTTTTTTTTAACCATTCTTTTCATAATTTTTGGATTGTCTTTATTATTTAGAATAAATCTTTTTTATCTCCAAAAAAAAAATTAAAGATGTATTACTTTTATATATTAAAAACTATTCAATTATCATATGTATTTTTATAAAGAAACAATGAGTAAATTAAATAATATTTTTTGTAGGCATTGGCCTTTAGTTATGGCTTTATCTGTTCTTTGGGTGACTATTGTATTATTATTGATTGTTTCTTTTAGGTTGAATCAGGGTCATTTTGTTTATGGTCTTGATGATGCGTATATTCATATGTCGATTGCGAAAAATTTCGCATTGCATGGTGTATGGGGTGTAACCCCATATGCGTTCTCTTCTTCTTCATCTTCTTTATTATGGACTCTTTTATTATCGTTAATATTTTATGTTATAGGGGTAAATGTTTTAGTTCCGTTTATATTGAATATTATTTTAAGTACAATTACCATATTTCTGGTTTATTATATTCTTAGATTCTATAAGATTCATCCGGTCTATAATTTTATGGTGTTGGTTGGTGTTGTATTTTTCACTCCGTTATCGTATCTTATTTTTATTGGGATGGAGCATATTTTGCAAATAATTCTTGTAATTGTGTTTGTTTTTCTTTCAGTTAAAATTTTGACTAATTTAAATTCTAAACCGTTGAATTATTATTTATTATTAATTTTAACTGTTCCTTTAGCGATGGTTCGTTATGAAAGTTTGATTCTAATTTTTTTAGTTGCTTTTCTATTTATTTTAAGGAGAAAATTTACTTATTCTTTTTTGATGATAGCGTTAGCAATTATCCCTATAACCATATACGGTGTAATTTCAATTTCAAATGGATGGTCTTTCTTACCCAACTCCGTAATACTTAAATCCACTCTTATGGGTACAATATCTAATAATAATATACAGAACGTGATTTATTATATAATGCCTAATGGACTTCTGCCAATGTCTCTTTTAGCTGCTTATTTTTCTGCTCTTGTATTAATATTTATTGCTGCATTTCGCTTAAAAGTAAAAAAAACTATATGGGATGCTCCTACTATCTGGTTAATTATAACTGGAATAATGATTTTTATAGAATTTACATTCATCAATAGTATGTGGTATGCACCATATATGTTAAGATATTCATCATATCTAATTGTAATGTGGATAATAGCATCAACTTTAGGGTTATATGATTACCTGCCACGAAAATTATCTTTTAAATTTGATAAAAAATTAATCTCAAAATATTATCTAATTACTATAATATCAATCATTTTTGTAATTTTATTATACGCTCCATTAGCATTTCATTTTGATATATCATTCGACCAACCTCAATATACTAATAATATTTATGAACAACAATATCAGATGGCTTCATTTTTAAGTGAATATTATCCAAATGGTTCAATAGCGGCAAACGACATCGGAGCAATAAACTATTATAATAATATTAAATGTTTAGATTTGTTTGGTTTAGGTAGTAATGATGCAGCACAGGCACGTGAAAATAATACTTTAAATGCTCAAAAAATCAATAATTTAGCAAATCAGCATCACGTTGAAATAGCTATTATCTACAATCAATGGGATATACCTTCGAATTGGATAGAAGTTGGTGAATGGACTACTCCTCATAGTATTATTTTAGGAGATGATACAGTACATTTTTATGCAACATCCCCACAGTACGAAAATGAACTACTTGAAAACTTAAAATCATTCTCACCCCAATTACCAAAGGATATTAAACAAAATGGGCTTTACACAGAACAATTAAATTAATAATTAGTTATAATGCACTGTTATAATAGTGATTATCTAATTAAACGTGACATTGAAAAGTGAATAATCAACTCTTTGAAATAATTAAAAAGGCTTTACTGGATAATTTTTAAGTGGAGAAATAAATTTATGGAATTAAATACTAAAAATATTTGTATAGTTGGTATTTTTGTTTCTGTTATTCTATTTATTTTGATGCTGGTGTATGTGAATTTTACTATTGATGATGCTTTTATATCTTTTAGGTACAGTGAGCATTTAATTAGTGGATTTGGATTGGTATGGAATATTGGTCAATCACCGGTTGAAGGTTATAGTAATTTTCTATGGGTTTTAATGATAGCTGTTTTATTTCTTTTTAAATTAAATCCGATTGTTTCAACAAAAGTAATGGGTTTATTGTCTGTTTTTGGGATTATTGTTTTATTTTGGTTCATTTCTAATGATTTCTTTAAAAATAAGAAGAATAAATATATTGCATTTAGTGTGAGTACTGTTTTTCTCCTTATTAATCCTTACACGGCTATTCATGCTGTTTCTGGATTGGAAACCATGTTTTATGCGTTTTTATTGTTAGGGGTTGTTTATAGTACATGGAAAATAATTACATTTACTAATTCGAAGTTTATTTGGGTTTTCGCATTTTTAGCTCTTTTATTAAGCTTAACGAGACCGGAAGGAATATTAATATCTGTAGCGTTGATATTTTCCATCATTTACATTTCATATAAAAAGAATAATAATTTAATTAATTTAACTTCCTTTTTACCTGTTTTAATTGTATATTTAATTCCTATTATTTCTTATCAAGTGTTTCGTATTTTATATTTCCATGAACTATTCCCATTACCTTTTTTAGTAAAAATAATATACGGGTACACTAATCCAATGGAATCATTATATGCTTTAATTTATATAATACCTTTCATAATTATAGTATTAATTTCATTACATTTCAGGAATCAAATGGTATTAAGGCAGGAGAATCAACGAAAAAACGATTTTAGGTATTTTTTACTTATATTATCCGTAGCTTTCTTATTTGCTAGTATTGCATATATTTACACCCCTATAATTGATTATGGTCAGAGATTTTTTTATCCGTCATTTGTGATGATTTATGCAGCATTTGGAATAGCAATCAGTATATTATTCAATGAACTAGTGAAAAATAAACCCAATTTAAAATTAGAAAATAAAAATAAAATAATATTTTCAGTTATACTGGTGGTTTTATTAGTATTTGCGAATTTTAATGGTATAAGTGATTTTAAAGAAATACATGGTTTTGGAGTTATTTTAGAAAAATCTAATATACCTATAGGTAAAGCACTTTCTCCATTTGCAGATGACAATTATACTATTGCATCCATAGATGCTGGGGCTGTTCCTTATTATTCGGGTTGGAATGATTTAGATTTAGGTGGATTGAATGATAAATTCATAGCACAAAATGGTTATATCTCAACCGATTATTTAGAACAAAAGAATCCCGAACTGGTTTTGCTCGTTTTAGTAAATGGTGAAGTTTTCCCCCAAAATGTCTACGATTATTTATTGGATAATAATTATACACAATTAGATTCAATTGATGGAACTATACCCTTTTTAAAGCTTAATATCAAAGATTACAATTTAATAAAAAATTCACTTGAAACAGTCGGTGAAGAAACAAATTCATAATATTGTAATCAAGAATTATT
>JACWMK010000042.1 GCA_015661405.1 Methanobacterium sp. | reverse complement strand
CTTTAAACTAATTATAACCAAATAAAAAAAAGTACTTTAAAAAACTAAATAAAGGACAGACCAAAATAAGCAAAACAACTAATCAAAATGACTGATTTTTCACATTAAATCTAACACCCTATTAATTTATATTAAAAGCATCTGAATAGGGGTTTAAAAATTTTTTTATAAAATTTAGATTTATATTATTAATTTTTTTTATATTAATATATTCAGAAATTTTTATAAACATTAAAAAACAATATAATATAATTAGGAGATGATTCAATGCAAAGAAATTTAATTTACGCCTTAATCGTCGTCATAATTATAGTAGTAGTTATTGCAGGATATTACTACGCATATCCTCCTAAGTCCACAACAAGTGCTAGTAACTCCAGTATGAACTCATCCTCAACAGGTGGTAGTGGTTATGGATATACAGTATTATCTACGCTACTCATAGTTAAAACAGGTGGATATCAAGTTAAAGAAAAATTAGGACCGCCCATATAATAAAACGATTAAAAAAAAATAGTGTTTTAAACAAAATTTTATAAGGAATATCATATAAAAAAAAATCTTCATTTCTTTTTTTTTAAAGCCCTTTTGATAATTCTTTAATCTCTTTCTGATATTTGCAGGAATATAAATAACGGACTGTTTAATAAAATTAGATTCATCTTTCAAACCTTCATCTGAGGTTAAAAGAACAGAATTTGTTATAACCGCAATTTCTAATATGAATTCATCCTCTAGATCTATAATTTCTTTACGACATCCGGTAAAGTTTTTTCATAATCACAGTATTAGTATGGTGATAATTTATAATTTTCTAGTTTTCTTAATTCATCTAATTCACTGTAAAATCTGGATTTTAAACGATTTTCACAGATTACATCCATAGTATACTCTACAAAATCGGGTATTACTATTTCAAATCTATTTAAATGACCTAATAATATTAACCGGGAGAGTACATGTGATATTAAAAAACAGATATCCGGTAGGATTCGAATGGTTATATGATTAGAAGATTTCATAAAAAAAAATGGATTTTATATCCATTAATTAGTTAAAATAAAACATTCTTTTTTAACTCTTTAAAGCTGCTACTTCACTAGCAAAGGCGCTTAGTACTTCCCTTGATAAACCTTCCACAAATTTAAGGGAACCGGCACATTCATGACCGCCACCATCAATTCCTGCTTCAGGAATTTGAATCATCAACTTAGAAATAATATTGTTTAAGTTAAAGCTGAATATTTCATTAACCGCATCAGTGGCTCTAATAACTGCAAAATCAGGGCCGTAAGCTAATGTAACTATGGGCTGCTCCTCCCCGTACTTTTGAACCATTGTATCATGCACGTAACCACAAGTTTTACCCGGAGCGGGGAATGTGAATTTATGAGCATATTTTTCTACATCTAAAACACTGAATATAATATTATTATGCAGCTTCTGAGTTTTAAGGTTCGGGAGAGCGGCTTTAAGTTGCCAATCTACTCTTCTTTGAGATTCATTATATAATGCATCCACTAGTTTTTGATGTTTCTCTTTATTACTTAAACCTAGAATAGTGTCTATTATTCCTCTACCATTCATAAACCTTAAATAAAAAGCTTCAAAATCAACAGTAGTAGCTATCTTCTCTAAATCATCTCTATTATAACCTTTATCAGCAGCTATTTCAATATATTTCTCTGCCTCATCAGAACGAGCATGATCTCCCACTGCAGCTATGCCAGGTAAATGTAAAAGTTTCTCCTGTACTTCGGGATTGATCATTTTAGCTATCTCAACTGCTAAGGCTCCAGCGGTTATTGATGAATCACCGCCCACTAAATAAGGATTTACATGAACATCAACATAATCATCAACAGCTACCCTACCATCAGTTACTTCACCCGGGAAGTGATGATCCACCACTACAACTTCAATATTATAAATTTTAACTTTCATCAAAGCTAAAATATCTTCTTCAGTTGATCCATTATCCATAAGAACTAATAATGGTAATTTTTGACCATGTCTTTCCATATCTTCTAAGGCGAAGGATAAATCTTTCACTACATCCTCTAATTCATAGAATGGTGCTTTACTGGGTGCTCTTTTAAAGAAATGCCATTCTGCATCATTACTATTATTAATTTCCTTTAATAAAGGTACTACAGCTTTTTCAATAGCTACACCCGCGCAGATACCATCAGCATCAGCATGATGTCTTACTAGGATGGATCTACCATCTAAAACAGCTCTCCTTATAGCTTTAGCTGCAGCTGTCATTCTAACACGTAAATTATTTAATACTTCACTTTCTATTAATAATTCAGTGTTTTCAGGCTCTGCTTTCTCATCTATGGCTGCATCAATACGTTTCCTAGCCTCTACTGATTCTGGTCCACGTAGTCTTTCTATGGATTCTGATTCAATTTGAATCTTACCACCATGCAAGTTAACTTCTCCAGTTACTTCAACAATATTCCCTATATCTAAATGAGGATATACTCTTACACCTGGTTCATCGAAAGCAGCAGCCCAAGTGGTGTCTGTCTCATCAGTGACGGTGAATATGGTGGGACCTGAGGTTTGCTGGATTTGAATTAACTCCCCTACTAAACTAACATTTTTTCCGATAGTATTTTTAGTTATATCACCAATTCTAGTTCTTGGTATATTCTTCTTAAGTTTAACTAATTCGTAGCCTTCTTTTATAGAAGAATGTGTAAGATCAACTTCACCTCGCCTTTGTTTAATCTCTATTATCCTTACGATAATCTCATCCCCCTTTTGGTGAGGAGGATTTTTCATACGAAGTAATCCAAAAAGGCTTTTACTGAGACTTACAAAGACTCCATAATTTTCTACTCGACTTATTTTACCTTTATAATTCTCGCCTAATTCAAGATCTTCTACATCGCAATTGGATTGTAAAATATAAACTTTAGGTTTCTCCTGGCATTCAGGGCAGTAATCACCAGTTTTTATTATTTTACCACATTTTTTGCATTTATTTAACTCGCCCTGTCCCTCGCATTCATTGCATGTTTCTTTCACTTCAATTTCACCTCTTCCATAGCATATACTGCATGGTACTTCTTGTTCTTCATCTAATTCAAAATGTTTCATCGCTTGATTCGATATATTTTTAACGTGATTTTTTAAGTTTAATTCACTTTTAACACCGGTTCCATAACAATTTTCACAAATCTTATAGCTTGTAACATGGTAACCTTTACCTTTACATTCAATGCATGTCATTTTCATTTCTATATAACCTCAAAATAAATAAAAAATTAGAATTTTTTAATAAATAATTCCCTTAAATTGTTTTATCTGTTTTCTTTATTTTTTTTAATTTTAAATAAATAAATTTTTTTTATTAATATTATTATATATTAATATGTTAATTTAAGAAATTTTTAATTTCTTTGTAAAAAAATAATGCTATTTAATTCATAAATAGTAAAAGTGGGAATCTATTTCATTTATTCATTGCTGAAATTTACTGGGATTCTGATTAACTATATTTTCACTATTATTTTCATATGTCAACGCATTATTCATGTAATTGTTGGCTGCTGCTAAATTATCATTTGCATCTGAAGTATCATTATTTTCTAAATTCGTTATGGCTGTTTTAAGTTCAGAAGTGGCATTTAATTTAGCTTGTACTTCATTTAAAATGTTTTGTAAGTACTCTACGAATATAGCGTCATTAGAATCTTGCGCTGAACTATATGCGGCTTGAGCTGCTGTTTGAGCCTGGTTATACTCCGTACTAGCATTACTCTCTTCTGTTAAAGCTTGGGCTAGTAAATATTTGTTTGTATTAGTAGCTGATTCATTATAATAATGGTCTCCATTTTTAACATGATTGTTTATGTTAATAGCCTGTGCATTTATATTGCTTATATCAGAGGTTACGCATCCAGATACAATTATCACTAGAGTTACCACAGCCACTACGATAACTTGATTAAGTTTATTATTCATTAACACTATTGATTCCCTTTTATAAAGCAAATTAATATATTATTTAATAATTAATTCATTTTCATTAGTTTATAAACTATCTATTCCATAAATATATAAATAAATCTATTATTTTTTTTAAAACATTTATTAGTTTTTATCTAATTTTTTATTATAAATGTAAATAAATTTAATACTACTATAAAAATAACTGAAATAAAACTTAAATCTCAAATTAAAGCATTAATAAACCGATAAAAAATTAAATTAAGAAAAAATATTTTTATTTAAGTTTTAAAAAAAAATAAGAAAGTACTTAAATTCTTGTGTATTTTAATTAAAATCCTAATACTTAGTAAATCATTTTTTAATTAAATTTTTATAAGTAACTCTTAATATTCTTCAGTGCGTATTTGGAAATATATCCAAGCGTGATCACATGCTGGACATTTTTTTGGTGGTTTATCTCCTTTGTAAGTGTACCCACATTTAATACAAGTCCATTCTACGAATTCATCTTTTTTGAACATGGTTCCTGCTTCCACCTGTTGCAGGAGTTTAGTGTAACGTTCTTCATGATGTTCTTCAGCGTGTGATATAGCCCAAAGTCTGTCTGAAATATCCTGTAAGCCTTCTTCTTCAGCTGTATCAGCAAATTCAGGGTACATCACCGTATTTTCATAATGTTCTCCAGCAATTGCTGCTCTAAGGTTATCGGCAGTTTTACCAAGAGTTAATGGAGCTAATGCACCATCCACTTTAATTTCATCCATCTCTTCCCCCATTTCTTTTTTAACATCTTGGATCATTTTAAAGTTCCATTTTGCATGTTGCTTCTCATTTTCAGCTGTTTCCAAGAATATATTAGCTATTTGTGGATATCCATCCACTTTTGCTTGTTTAGAATAAAAAGTATAACGATTTCTTGCTTGACTTTCTCCTATGAAAGCTTTAGTCAGATTTTCCAAGGTTTTTTTCATATTTTAACACCATTAATAATATTGTAATTTCATCTTAATAAAATTTTATAAAAAAATGGATAATTTAAAATATTTTATAATTAATTTTATTTATTTTTTATAAAAAAAAATGTTAAAGGCAAATAGATTCATATTTCATAAATTTATGAGTAAATAATGGTTTAAAAATTATCATATCTTAAATATTAGTTGTGAATTGAATTTAAGTTAGAATTCTCTTGTTAATAATGAATTAATGCTTAAAGTATTTTTAAATTATTGTGTGAATAAATTATATTTGTGAGCTTTTAAAATAGTGTTTAAAGGATTTTAAGTTCTATTTATATGAATTTGAATCAAAACATTTATATAATATTGCTAATTAAAAATATATAAACAGTATAAACAATATTTTCAATCTGTAATGGGGGCGAAAAAAATTAAGATTACAAAAAAAATCTTGTCAAGTATGGTTTTATTGTTAGCTATAACTCTAACTATAAACATCGGATTCGTTTCTGCTACTAATAATTCAACAATAAATCAAAGTACTAGTAATACTAGTTTTAATAGTACAAATAATAATACTACTCCTAATCAACTAAAATCCACTACTAACACTACTAATCCTTCAGAAGGTACAAATAATATTAGTCCTTCAGGAGGTACAAGCACTACCAATAATTCCGGATCTTCTAACAATGGTACTCCAACCAAAACCATTAAAGTTTTAATTTATGATGGAATTTATTCTATAGATGATTGTGTTACTGGAATAGAAGATGCTTTACAGATTACCGATGCTGAAAATTTAGTTCCAGGCTACAATTTCACTTATGTTACGTCAACAATTATCAACGCTGCAACTCTTGCACCGTATGATGTGCTTGCAATGCCTGGCGGTACTGCAGGCTCAGACTATCTAAGTAGTAACAGCATCAGCGGTACAGCCATTCAAAACTTTGTTGCAAGCGGTAAAGGATACTTGGGAATCTGCGCAGGTGCATACTCTGGTGCGTATTATGTTAATGACATGTATTACGGTTGGGGTGTTGCTCCTGATGTGAGTTGTGAACATCCAGATCAAGAAGGGAATTTAACAGTTCAAATAACATCTGCAGGTCAACAATTATTGGGTTATGGTGGAATTATTACTATGGTTCACTACAATGGACCTGCAATGTATATAACGGGTAATAGTAGTAAAGTGGTTACATTCGCCACTTACGCTGATAATATTCTCGGTTACAAAGGTTACGGTGCTATAGTAGGTGATTCTTATGGTAAAGGAAGATCAGTTTTAGTCGGACCTCACCCTGAATTATATCCAACATATCCAAGTATGGTGGCAAAATTAATATTATGGGCAGCAAATCCCACAACATCATCCACTGTGACAGTGAGGCAAGTAACAGCGTCTGCTTCTAGTGTTAAAACGTTTATAGATAAAAATAATAGGTTACCCAATTATGTCACTATCTCTAACCAACAGATTAGCGTATCACAATTTGTATATGAGTTAGCTAAGGCTACAATACAAGCGAATAATGGTGTTACAACTTCAATTACAATAGGTAAAGTTAATTCATCTCCAGCTCCATCCGGAAACTTTACATCTGGTAATATAATGAAATCAGAATATTTATCAATTGCTCAGAGTTTAATTTCTTTCATTACAGACAACGGCCGGACACCGAATTATGTAAACACATCTCTTGGAAAAATGAGCTTTAACTCCGTAGTTTACCTATTCAGTAAAATCATGAACTTCTACAATACCAATAATCGACTACCGAATTATGTATCAATGACATCTTAAATAAAAAATAAAAATAATTTTTTTATTAATTTTTTTTTAATAGAAACTTCTTTATAAGCCTTTTTTTATAATTTTATTATATTAAATATAATATAAAATGAATTTAAATCTTAATTCTAATTAATTTCATCTAATTTTACAGTATATTATCATAAATTTAATATATTTTCATATTCATACTATATTAATTAATTAAAAAAAAATCATCTTTTTCTAGATGATTACATAATTAGTTGTTTAAATAGGAATAATAATTTCATTGGATATCACATAGAGTTGCATTTTATTTGTCTTTAAGATGATTCTATATGAATTAATAAATATCATAAAAATTAAATAAATTTAAAAGATTTACAAAAAAATGTGGATTGAAAACTTATGAAGCGAAATTATCAAGTGATTCTAGAAGCATTACTATCTGTTTTTATAATAATTGATATTTTGCTCCTGAGTTTAATGATTCTTGGATTCACTGTAGGTATTAAGCAATATTCAATTGATGGTATCAGCAATTTTGATTTTCTTATAGCAGTATTAATATTACTAGATTTAATATTCTATAAAATTAGAGAACAAAAAATAAATCAAAACAAAAAACAATTCCTTCGAGATAATTGGGCTTATATTGTATCTATAATTCCAATAAATTTTATTTATTTCAATGTTTTTCAATTATCCAGCTATACCCTCATTATAGGTTTAATTTCTATTTTCAGGATTTATGCACTTTATAAAGTTCTATTAATAACGGGAAGAAGCGTTCGTAAATATCCTTCTAAAACAAAATTAGATTATGCTACAGTAGTACTTTTGTTAGTTCTAATTATTGGTTCATATCTATTCTTCATCGTGGAGCGAAGTGTAAACCCGGAAGTTCCAAACTATGAATCCGCAATGTGGTATGCTATTATTTCAATGACCACTGTTGGCTATGGAGATATTGTCCCAGTTACATTAACGGGTAGAATAATTGGAGTAATTCTAATTTTAACTGGTATGGGTTATGTTAGTTTAGTCACAGCTACATTAGCCTATTCATTCTTAGATTTCTTTAGAAAAGAAAGCCATAAAGCGGCAGAAAAAGTAGAAAATAAAGTTGTATCATATGAAGGAAAAATTGATGAACTTATCACTCAAGTAAATAAATTAGAGAAAAAATTAGATGAAAAACAAAGAAAAGAATGAAAAAAAGAATACTCAATTTATTTATTTTTTTATTCTAAATATTTCTATTTTTTAATTTTAGCTTTAACTTCATCTTTTGTTAAATTTAGGATAATGTAGTCTCCAATGTCTTGGATGTCTTGATCTGAGATCATTAAGTATTTTCTGCCAAAAGTTCCACCGGTTGAAACTACAACATTATGTATCAGGCAGCCTTTAGGATCAATGTACATGTCTGCAATTTTACCTACTTCCATACCTTTTTGAGCAAGTACAATTTTTCCCAATATATTTTTGAATAGAGATCCTTTGGGTGTAAAATCTTCAATTTTATTTAAATGTACTTTACCCTCCACACCTGTTTTGCTAAGATTCAATTGTACAAAATCACCTATTTCAGCTATATCTTCTTCGAATATGCTTAAATACTTTTTATTTAAAGTTCCACCTGTGGAGATGAAAATATTTTCCACTAAACAATTTTTTAATTTTAAAGACAATTCAGCTACTTTACCTACTTCATTAGCTTCACTATCTAAAACTCTCGTTCCAATAAACTCACTAGCCTTCAATTATTTTACCTCCAATCGATCATTTGAATATTTTTAAATTATATTTACTTACAAATTCTTACTTCATATCTTCGATTTATCTTAATAATAGTTTATAACCCCGAGCTTATATTTTTTTTTATAATCTAGCCATAATTACAACATTTTAAGGACAGGAATTTCTGGGAGATTTTTTAAGGAATATGCTAATTAGAATGGCGAAATTAGGGAATGAGAGGATGTCATATTTAGGTGTCGAATGTCTATTTTGCAGAGCAACACCACAACAAGCAAATAACTTATAATGTCAGTTTTGCTATGTTGAATAATTAATAGAGTAGCTATGTCATTACTCATTAGCTCTAAGCTGATAAATCTGTTCTATGTCAGCTGTCCGTCTATGAGCTTGTAAATGCACTTTAATAAATCCGCCTGTTTTTGGTTAGTTAATTTTTTTATAATATTAATTGCAATGGGATGATTTCTACGTTGTTTGCGGTATTATTATGCCTGTTCTCTTCACAATTCTGGTAATTGTGGAGAGTCTTCTTCGACTGGGATACAGTCAGATACAAATGGAAATCAGCATCCTCGGTACAGGTTCCTACTCCATAATTCAAAATATGAATTTCATCATCTAATCTTTTATCAATAGGTTTTGCATTAGGTCTTGGCACCGCGTTATCTGCTCATCGCGTTGGACAGGCTGTTAAATGGATAGTAATAGTATTTGGTGTTGGATTAATATTTGCAGGTTTGTTCTTGATATTGTCTATAATAATATTTGGAGAATATCCAACAGATTATGTTTTTTATTATGCACATACTATAGCAAGTTTCATAGCCTTCTTAACAATAATAGTTGCCCAATTCTTGACTTGGCAAGCATTAAAAAAAAGCAAAAAGAATTGGGGATTGTATCCATTATACTCTTTGTTTAGTGGATTATTATCTATAATCATGCTTATAGTATTCTTTTTTACATTCAGTAGTCTGTATCAAGGATTAACTGAGAGGTTATTCGTTGCAATACCTCTGATTTGGATAGAAGTGACTGGATTAAAACTTTATTCATTAATCAAAAAAGAAAGTAGCATTTGATTTTTTCTAGATTGTTTTAAATTGGAATGTATAAGTTTTATTCATAATTTTTCCTTTAATATTTTTAACTGCCCCACTGGGTATGTAAATTTGATAAATATCATTATATAAGCGACTGTAAGTTTGTTTAATGATTAAATTGGTGCCACTAATGGTTTCAGATGCAAGTGACACAATTTTACCGGTGGTTAAATTTTTAATGTAAATCTTAGCTAAATTATAGTCAGCTAATATATTTTGATTAAAAGTTATAGTCACAGGAGTGGTGAGTGAAACTCCTGTAGATTCATTAGTGGGATTAGTTGAACTAACTGTAAGATTCGTGTAGTTATTCCCGTTAAATGTTTTATCATACCATGCTTCGGCTGCTGCATTATTGTAAGGTGAGGTTTGGTTTGGTTTGGGGAATGTAGCGTTCCAATTGCCTATAAAAACATTGTATCCATTATTATTACGCCAAATGGTTTCATTATTATAAATTGTTGATTCAGTGATAGTCTTTCCGGTATTCATTTTATTGGCGTCTCCAAAGTTAGTTGCTCCATTCAAGAATTCATCAACTATATCCACTATTGCTATGCCTTGATAATTTCCACTGTAACCACTGGCGTAATAATTCGCTCCTGCAGCAGTGAACATTTGTGAAAAATCGTATACAGTTTCAATTGGATTTGATACTTGGTTATTATCAACCCAACCTGTTGAAAAACACGCGTGAACTACTGTTACTGGTGCGCCCGGTTTAAATGGTGCTTTAAAGAGTTTTCCATTAAATCCTTCCCTCATTTCACCTCCAACACCCCATATAAAATTGTTGCTTCCAACTATGGCGAATGGTGGGGTTGCTGGTCCTCCGTTCCCATTATAGTTTCCAGTCATGTATCCTCCATGGCCCCCATAGATCACAGCATCAGCATTATACATACCTTCTATAATATTCTGTGTAGTGTCATTTGCACTAGTTAATAGTAATACATTGTATCCTTTAGATGTTAATACATTAGCTGTTGACTCTAATTCATTATCTATTTGAGGAGTACTGTTACTGGCAATTATTAGTATATGCGCATCGGAGCATGGTACAATTGACATAAAAATAAAAAATAATGTGGAGAATACTGATAAAAGTAGAATTTTATTCCTGTAATATTCGGGCTGCATAATTGGAATTTCCCTATGAAACCTTTTTATTATTTAATATATTCAAATTCCAAAAACAATTAGGTTTAAAAAAAAAGTAGTTTTAGTGTAAGAAGAAAGAGTTTTTAATCTTTTTATGCTCCTCCAGCACCACCAACATTTTTACCAGTCTGAGCATCTATGTCAATTTCTCCAACATTGTTACCATTTAAAATAACTGGTACAGTGTAAATTTGCTCACCATTTATTTCCTTTAAAATAGGAGTACCTGCTTGAGCATTAGGCTGTATAATATATGTTTGAGCTATGCTTTGAGCTTCTGCAGATGATATTAAATTTTGACTTGACTCTGTATTTTGACTATTATTTGTAGCCACAGTAGTAGTAGTAGTAGTATTATTAGGAGTAGTAGTGTTGTTATTGGTTATATTTTGTGTGGGTGTCTGATTAGTGATATTATTGTTGTCCTGTGCGCTCGCGTGTGCTGCGTATCCAATGCCTATTAAAGCAGCCACAAGTATTATAGCAATTATTGATTTTCCAATCATGTTAATTTAAACCTCTCTTTTATTCTTTTATTTTTAATTTATAGTCTTTATACTATAAATTCAGTTTTTTTTATTTTTTTATTTTCTTTTTATTATTCCATTAAAATTTTTTTTCTATTTTTGTTTTAAGTAAGTAAAAATATCTTTTTCATAAATTTATAATTTGTTAAACAGTTTTTATTTACGTAAAACAAAACATTTTCCTGAACTATAATATAAACCTAATAATATAAACCTATTTTTTAATAAAAAGGAAACATTTTTTCTCAGGATAACATTGATAACTGAAGCATCGTATATAAAACTTTTGATTAATAAATTTAAAAAAAAGACTCTTAAAACAGGTATTTCCTAATTTAAGACACTCTAATAATATTATTATTATTATTCATAAAATAAATAATATTCATATTAATTCTTAAATAATTATTATATCTCTAAATTTAACACTTATAATAGAGTTCAATCTGAAAATTTTTATTAATTCAAATAATAAATTTTATTTTAGAAAACTTAGATCCAATTTATTCCTTTATATTTTCAGTTCTCCGATTTTTTTTATCTTACCACTAGGATAGGTGTTTTTGTTTCTCTTAATACCCTCTCAGTCACTTTTCCCAGTATAAACCGATCTACACCATGTATACCAGATGCTCCCATAATCACTAAATCAATATTTTCTTCATCAATCGTTTTAAGGATCATCAAGTGTGGTTTTCCTTCTTTAATCATATTGGTGAATTTAATATTTTTACATAAGCCTTGGCATTGACTTTCCTCTAAATCTGTTTTAAATTCTTGAAGTGCTTTTTTACCTTCATCTATTAGACAGTTATCCAAATTTTTATTGAAACTTGGTAAATAAGATGGTTGAAGATAGTTAACATCAATTACATTTAAAACCACTATTTCAGCATTACTTTCATCAGCAATCCATAATGCATGTTTACCTGCCCGTCTAGCGTTAATTGAACCATCCGTTGGTAATAATATTTTATCATACATGTTATTATTTACTCCTAAGAATTTAAGTTAGATTATTATAGTTTATAATAATTTTTTGTGAAACTTTATTAGTTTAGTATTTATATTTGAATGGTGTAATGGACTTTATGGAAGTTAAAAATATTAATATTTTCTCTCCTCTTATTCTACTGGTTGTAATATTTTTTTATGTTTTATTTGCAATCATAGGTACACAATATCATTTAAGAGGGTTAAGTCCGGTTTCATTACTAACTTATTTATATATTATTTATGGTTCGTTAATCTTTATTGCAGGTTTTTTATTTGCTGGAATTATTGAAAATAAATTTTTTAAAAAAAATCTTAAGGGGAATAATGGTTTTAATATTTTTAAAACTTTCATTGATTACATTCAGATTAATTCACGATTCACGGAAAGAAATGTATTGATTTTTGTTTCAATTCCATTGATTGTGCAATTAATTAATTTGTATTTCTTGGGCGGTATTCCACTTTTCAGTGGATATTTGAAAGCTGTAGCTTATAATAATATCACTGTAGTTGCTTACTGTATATTTTTAATTGCAATAACGAGTTTAATGGCTAAATTTTATGATAAGAAATATTTTTTATTGGTTTTTATAGGATTAATTCTGTTTGCTGCAACTGGTTATCGAGCTACGCTTGTTGGTATAATTCTTAGTGTATTGATAACAGTTTTTTATGTTACTGGAAATAATTTTAAATATTTATATATTTTAGTTCCTGTTATAATTGTTTCGGGTCTTATTGTAGGATATGTGGCTGCTATATCCATTCAATGGCAGCATTGGAGTAATGTGAATCCATTAAGTTTAGTGTTTATCAGGGCGGGTTATACTCTTACTATTCTAGATAAAATTGTTGCAGTGCAAAATTCTAGTCATGGATTATTAACGTATTCAGTATTAACTGGTTTTACGAATTCCGTTGATCCTCGTCTGGTTTTAGGACAATTCCTCTTAAAGTATCATACATCCATTACCTCTACTATATTTGGACCGGCTATTTTGGACGCGGGTTATTTAGGATTGGCTGTGCAGATGTTTTTCCTTGGATTAGTATTGGAGTTATTACATTACTTACAAACAGTAAAGAAAGGATTATATACCAGTTTTTATGCTATCGGCTTGGCTTCAACTATAGTATGGGTTGAAACAGGGCCTATGGATTTAGCTGTATGGATTTATTATTTATTAGGCGTTATTGTAATTATAACTGCTTTAATGAGTATAAAAACCATCCTACCTGGAAGGGAGGAAAGTAAAGAAATAAAAGAAGAATTAATATAAAAAATAAATTTTATTTATATGGGTGTATAATAAATTCGTCTCATTTCTCGTGATTTATTATCAAAATCTTCTTCATCATTAGTTATTTTACAACATTCAACTGCACGTCCATTAACACAGAAGTAAGCGAATGCATCTCTAACTTCTAGATCATTTTCCTTCCACACTTCACATTGGGGGCATTGACATTCTTCATGAGTATGTAAATTGTTACATTTTGTTTTACCTGTGGCACAGTAAAGTTTCGGCACTTCATCGGGCCCTATCATAACTCCAGTGTCTATATCTATATCTTTACTAATTTCTTCCATTTCTTGTACTTGATCTTTTATACAACTATTTTCTTTTTGTACAGGACAACCAGTACAGAGGCATTTTTCTATATTTTCCCGGTTAAAATCTATTTTTAACATGATTAAGTCCCCCTAATTTAATATTTGTAATTTTATCTTATGTATATAAATGTAAAATTTCATATCATGACTAATATGTAATTTTATGATATAAACATCACTAATTTATTTACCTTAAAAGTGAATTAATTTACACTTGAAGTACATGTCCCACAATAAAATATTATGTTTTGAATATTTATCTTAGTTTTTTTATTAATTTTATTTAAAATCATTAATTTATAAATTATTATTTTTGAATTTTTTATATTATTTTTTTGATTTATTTACTATTTCTAATTTATTTTCACAATTTTTTAAAGCTACTGTGATAATGATCACATTTTTTTGATTATTACAAATCTTTATTAATGATGATCAACTTACATGTATTAAGATGAAATAAGGTGTATTAAGGCTTATTTCATTAATAAACTTATTAATAAATTTTTAAAAAAAAATCACAATAAACTGATCTTAAAGGATTAGTAAAAAATGGCTATAAAAAAATAAAAAATTATCTAAAAACTCTATCAAGATAAAGAACAAATCTACGGGAAATTCATCAGAATCAGGAGGATAGTAAAATGAATAAATTTGAAATTGATGGTTTAATAGTAACCTCAACCATGCTATTAATGCTTATCTTCTGCAGTTTCTTGACCTTCATTGCATTAAAAGCAGCCTTCTAAAAAAAAATATTTTTTCAATATATCTTAATTTTTTTTATTTTTATTCTAATATCTTTAAAAAAAAAATTAGGAATGGTGAAAAATAATGGATGAAGTTTGTGAGGTTTGTGGTGAAGTTTGCTATCCTAAAAGATATAACTGGCAAGGTGTCACCCTTTGTCTAGATTGTTTCCTTTGGTATTCAAATAAATACATTATTGATGAACGAGTATCAACGATTCAAGAAGAATGATTGTTATTATGAAATCATTCATAATAATACTCACCACTTTAATTATCACAGTTAATTTGATAACAGTGGTTTCAGCACAGTCAATGAGTTAGATATAATATTATTTTAAAGAATTAAGAATATAATAAAAGAATTTCAAGAAAAGATTTTAATTATTTTTTTTAAATATATTTAGAAATAGTGAAACTGAATGTTGAACCATCACCTAATTTGGAATCAACCCAAATATCACCACCATGACGTTCTACAATCTTTTCACATATCGACAATCCTATACCCGTACCCGGATACGATTCACGCTCATGTAAACGTTGGAAAACACGGAATATCCTCTCATTATGCTGTGAGTCTATCCCAATACCATTATCAATCACGCGGAATATCCATTCATCCTCCCCTTCCTCAGCCGCAACATGAATTACAGGAGTTTCATCTCCTCTGAATTTAATCGCATTACCTAATAGATTTTGGAATAATTGATTAATCTGAGATTGATCCGCTACAATAGTTGGAAGAGAATCACTAGTTATCCGTGCATCATTATCATCTATTGAAACTTTCAAATTCTGTAAAGTATCATTAAAAACTTTTTCCAAATCAACTAATTGAAATTCTTCAACTCTACTTGAAACCCGGGAATAAGCTAATAAATCATTAATTAACAGTTGCATACGCTGAGCACCATCCACAGCAAATTTAATGAATTCATCAGCATCTGAATCAAGTTGACCTTTATACCTCTTAGCTAATAATTGGGTGAAACTAGCAACCATCCTTAAAGGCTCCTGCAAGTCATGAGAAGCTACATAAGCAAACTGCTGTAATTCCTTATTAGAACGTTTCAACTCAGCTAAATATTTACTAAGTTTCAATTCCGTCTGTTTATGATCCTCAATTTCAATTTTTAATCTTTTATTAGCTTTATCTAATTCTTCTGTACGTTTTTCTACTTGTTCCTCTAAATTATCACGATATTTTTGAAGCTCTATTTGCACTTTTTTACGTTCAATAGAATATTTAATGGACCGCTCTAAAAGTTCCGTGTCAACATTTCCTTTAGTTAAATAATCCTGAGCACCCATTTTAACAGCTTTTACAGCAATATCTTCAACATTTAAACCAGTTAATATTATAACAGGAGTTTCAAAGCTTACCTTCTGTACATTAAGAAAAGTATTAATACCATCACAATCAGGTAATCCTAAATCTAATAAAATAATATCATAACTACCCATTTTAAGAAGATCTATACCATCTTCCATAGTTTCGACAATAACTAATTCATATGAATAATTAGCGGAATCATTAACCATCTCTTCAATTAAACCCGCATCCCCCGGATTATCCTCAAATAATAATATTTTAATAATTTTAACCATAAGATAAATCATTTCCTTAATTTAAATAAAATTAAATATTTATTGTGATGGTAGTTTCACAACCTCTAACCAGAAACTCTCAATAGATTTAATAACATTTATAAATTGATCAAAATCAACTGGTTTAGTAATATAGGAATTAGCATGTAGATCATAAGATTTCAATATATCCTCCTCGGCTTTAGAGGTGGTTAAAACCACGATTGGAATCTTTTTAAGATTATCATCTTCTTTCACTTCTTTAAGCACTTCACGTCCATCCTTACCTGGTAAATTCAAATCTAATAATATTAAATCCGGTCGAGTAGCATTTGCAAACTGTCCTTCCTTACGCAAGAACATCATTGCTTCATCACCATCTTCAGCCACACTAAGATTATTATTAATCCTACCTTCCTCAAAAACTTCTTCAACTAATCCAATATCTCCTTCATTATCTTCAACTAAAAGAATCTCTACTGGTCTACCATTCAATCCTCTAATCATTTTAAATTAAACCTCCTTAACTGGTAAAGTGAAGTAAAATACTGAACCATAACCTAATTCAGATTCTACCCAAATATTCCCACCATGCCTTTCAATAATCTTTTTACAAATTGAAAGTCCTATACCTGTCCCAGGATAATCTCTCCTCTTATGTAATCTTTTAAATACTTCAAAAATTCTATCCTTATGTTTAGAATCAATTCCAATACCATTATCTTTCACTGAAAATAACCATTGTTCACTTTCTCTAATAACACCAATATGAATTTTTGGATCATCTTCCCCTCTAAACTTAATAGCATTACTAATTAAATTCTGAAACACCTGACTTAACTGAATATCATCCGCCATCACTTCCGGGAATTGATCATACGTAATAATAGCATTATTCTCCTTCATCGAGACTTCTAAATTAATTAATACTTGATTATAAACAGATTCAACATTGGTAATTTCTAAATCTTTAGCGTGAGTAGTCACTCTTGAAAATTCTAAAAGATCATTTATAAGGTGTTGCATACGATACGCGCCATCCACAGCAAAACGAATATACTTATCAGCCTTATCATCAAGCTGACCCTCATACCTACGTTCTAAAAGCTGTAAATAACTACCAATCATCCTTAAAGGCTCCTGCAAATCATGAGATGAAACATAAGCAAACTGCTCAAGCTCCGCATTAGAACGGGCAAGCTCATCAATATTCAATTTCAACATCTCCTCAACCTTTTTACGTTCAGTTATATCACGTGCAGCAGCAAAAACACCAATAACTTCACCATCATCATCATGATAAACCGATGCATTATACAAAACAGGAATAATATTCCTATTTTTATGTTTAATCTTTAACTCATAATCTCGTACAAAACCATCCTGGAATACCTGTTTATATCCTTCTCTAGCTTTCTCAGGTTCGGTGAAGTAATCAGAGAAATCAGTACCAATAAGTTCATCTCGATTATAACCAGTAACTTTTTCTGTGGAGTTATTTACATCGGTGATTTTCCCATCGGGACCAATAGTTACCAATGGATCTACACTAGCCTCAATCAAACTAC
>JACWMK010000107.1 GCA_015661405.1 Methanobacterium sp. | reverse complement strand
AATTATACCATCTATCATTCTAGAATAATCATTTTTTTCATGCATATTAACTTATCACCTATTTTAAAGTCCTCAAAAATCAGAGGATTTGTAGCTATATAATTAGCTTCAACTCTACCAATTACAAATACGTAAATTTGACAATTTATCTTTTGTATTTACCAAATTTAACACCTTCCACTAGTTCAAATCTAATTAAATATTTTATAATAAAACCCACTTCAACTAATTATTAAATAGTAAAATACTGAGGAATTAACACAATTTATAGTCCCCTGAGTTCTATTAAATTCATCATCAGTGCTATCATCCCAGTACTTGACCTATACTCAACCTTAAGAGGATAGGTACAAGTAAGCAAATGAATTGTATTGAGAATAAATAATATTTAATTTGATTTGGCAGCACTTTTAATTAAGTATTAACTCTCAAAAATAGTTGGCTATTCAAAAAATTATTTTTTTCAACTTCAATAAACAATGTAAAAAGATCTGAATAAATATTAAAAATATGGATAAATATTTTTTGTATTAATTATATATTAGAATAATATGTCTAATTTAAATAAATTATCCAAAGCATTAGTTCTAGGTGGTGGTGGGATCACAGGTATCGCCTGGGAATTAGGAATTGTCTTAGGATTAAAAGAGGGAGGAGTTGACGTTACCAATTTTGATCTAATTGTAGGGACTTCTGCAGGTTCAAATGTTGGTGCCATGATAACGAGTGGTTTAACTTTAGAAGAACATTTCAACCTTCTATTAAAATCCGCAGTAAATATTCAAAGTGGTATTAAATTTGATAATCATGAATTCGGAAAGATTATGTTAGATGCTATTAAGAACTCTCACGATCCTCAAAAAGCAAGAGCGAATATTGGAAAGGCAGCTTTAGCTGCTGAACTATATCTGAGGAAGAATTTTTAAAGACCATCTCAGCACTATTACCTGAACATGAATGGAGTCAGAAAACGCGATTAGTGATTAACGCAGTCGATGCTGAATCTGGTGAATGGGTTACATTCGACCGTGATTCAGGTGTTCCTCTTTTATTAGCATTAATGGCCAGTTCAGCTGTTCCGGGTGTTTATCCACCCACCACTATCAATAAACACAGATATATTGATGGAGGTATGAGTTCAAGGACAAATGCTGATGTAGCTAAGGATGAAGATTTAGTTTTGATACTAGCCACTGATCCTGGTATGATGACTGAACAGACTGGACACAAGACGCATCGTATCACATTTGAAGAAGAATTACAAGTACTTAAAGATTCAGGAGCAAAGATTCTAGTCATCACCCCTGATGAAGCATCCTTATTGGCAAAAGGAGATAATCTAATGAACCCAGAGAAACTTAGCCCAAGTGCATATGCTGGGCGTAGGCAAGGTAAATTACTAATCAATCAAGTTGAACAATTATTTAAAGACTAAAAAAAAATATTAATCTTTTATGAATTAGTATATTGTTTTTAATTTTCTTTTAACTCTTTTATTTTTCTTAGTTGTGAATAAGTGTTCTAATATAATTGCTCCTAGGAATAAAAATTTTACTCAAGCTGTTTACGTTGATATCACGATTTTATTATGAAGAATCCTACCCATGCTTCGATTATTATTTTTAAAGATTAATTTTAAGGTAATAAGTTCAATTGAGTGGTTAACCATTCAAAACGATCTGATCGTGCTTCATCATTGGGATAGTGTCCTGTATCGTACCATCTAATTGATTTTGGTTTCTTTGCAGCATTGTAGTAATTTATTTGATTTTGTTTTGAGAATAAAGTATCTTGAAGACCGGTTAACCAATATAAACGGTACTAAGTTGTAATAAGAGTATTTAAGATAAATTGCTTATTTCGATTTGATATAGATTGTAATGAGAATTGAAAATATATGAAAAATTGTTATGCGTCATTGAATGGTTTAAATATGTATTATGAGATACATGGTAATGGTAGACGATACAATTGCTTTGTTAAGATATCTCAATATAGAAAAGGCAGACATTTTTGGTTATAGTTTGGGAGCAGGTATTGCAATGCAGATTGCAATTCAACATCCAGAGTTGGTGAACAGACTTGTGCTTGCTTCCGTTTCATACAATAGAAAAGGATTCCATCATGAAGTTATTGAAGGAGTGGTAGACTTAAAACCTGAATATTTAGATGGGTCTCCTTTTAAAGAAGTTTATGATCGAATAGCACCAAATCCAGAAGATTGGACTACTCTAATAGAAAAAGTGAATTTACTAAACAAAGAAATCATTGACTTATCACCTGAGACAATTCACATGATCAGGGCACCTACATTAGTCATAATAGGTGATTCAGATATTATCCGACCTGAGCATGCAGTGGAAATATTCAGACTTCTTGGTGGTGGTGTGCCTGGTGATATCACAGGCCTTCCTAATTCTCAACTGGCAGTTCTCCCAGGTACTACCCATATTACTCTAATAGGACGTGTAGATTGGCTATTTTCAATGATTTCAGAGTTCTTAGATGTTAACAATTCCAAGAATCAAAAATAATTAATGAATTAATTCTATTTTTTTTTCAATTTTATTCTCAAATTAATATCAAGTGTATGATATAAAGATATGAATTGAATTTGAGGAATAAGATATGTTATATTTTCTTGTGAAAATTGATTTCAATAAGCTAGTTCTTTTTATCTAATTACAAGTTCTAATTAATGAATTTACAAATAAATTACTTAAAAATAAATGATATTACTTTTATAATTATCTAAATCCATTATTTAATGATTTTAGTCATCATAATTGCAAATTACTGATATTATTTAATAATTAAAAATATTTATCTAACTTTGGAGCTAGTTTAATTAAACTCCCGTTCTAACTAACTCAATTAAATATGTTAATAAAAAAATATCTTTTAAATAAAATAAAAAAGGATATTTAGGCTTAATAATAAAAAAAGAGCCTAAATTTTGATTAAATTTTTTCTTACATATTAACTGTTAAATTAATTTATTTATAACTAATTTTTAACAAAGTAGCCAAAGCAATTAATTGGCTTATGTTAATAAGCAGTAATGGAAGGTCCAGTGGATTTATCGTGGGGGGACCTGGTGGAGGGGATGGAGGGCCTAAAAATCCTAGTGAAAGAATATTTTGGATTAATAAAAATATTCCAAAAACCAAAAGACCAATAGTGTATTGTGATTTCCATTTACGATAATTCTGCCAGTATATGAAAAGTAAAATCAATAATATACAAACATTAGCTAAAGCCACTCCAAAACCTATATCACTGTATAACAACTTTTTAAACCTCCTAAGTAATTGATATTAAACATCTTTTCCCGATACTTTCCAAATCTCTTTAAATGAGTCAAAATTATCTTTCATCACGTTTGAAAGCATATAAACAGTACCATACTGTCCTTCTCCAGATGTTTTAACAATATTATTCTTAATTAACACATCCATATGATGTCTCACAGTTTTGTAATCTAAATTCAAATTTTTAGCAAGCTGATTAGCATTATACGGTCTAGAATTTAATTCATTAATAATTCTAGCACGATTAATACCTCCACGGGTACCAGCTATCAACCACCAAATTATATCTTCCATTTTATATCAACTAAGAATTTTAGATAAAATAAAAATATGAATTTTTTTTTTATTAATTAAGAAAATAACATATTATTTCATTTTTATAACTCTACCAAATTAAAGCTTTAACTTTTTTTTTATTATTTGCATGATATTAAGATAAATAAAAAAAAAGATGATTTCTTACACATTAGTTTACATCATTTTCACCTTGAATCTTTAAAACTTCCTTTTTATTCTATTAAACATACTTAGATTTAATTAAATATTTTTTTTAACAATTAAAACTACATTTTTTCTTAAAATGAATTTCATAAATTTATTTTTAATTTTTCCAATTTTTTTTCTATTTTATAAATGGCTGTAATCTTAGTTTTTATCTCTTATAATATGTAATAAAAAAAAATCTATTAATAATCCCCAAATTATAAGTTTTTGACTGAATAGTTAACCTACATTTTGATAAAACGTTTTAATTGGAGTTTTTTTATTCATTTTTAATGAAAAAAATTGGGTGTAATTTGCAT
>JACWMK010000106.1 GCA_015661405.1 Methanobacterium sp. | reverse complement strand
ACTAAATGGAGGTAAATTTAGATGATAATAAACAATCTTATGTTAAAGTTAAAAGACAGAAGCGATGAGAGTATTTCAAAAGTGAAAGAAGAATTTTGAGTATGAGAGGTAATATTGAAGGCTTAAAAGATGTTATGGTTGAATTGAATATCCGTAAAGTGGAATCGAATTTTGATATTTTACTTATCACGAAATTTGAAACAATGGAAGATTGTGAAGCATACATCGTTCATCCCTTCCATCTTAATGTCATGAATAATATCGGGAGCAATATAGAATCAAGTGCAGTTGTTTGTTACGAGCGAGCATAAAAAAGTAGAATAGGACTTTGATGAATCTCTTTTAAGTTTTGTTCGATTTCTTGATTTGTGATATTGTTATTGTATCGGGCTTTTATTTTACTTAATCTTTCTAAGCATTTTTCTTTGTTTATTGTGACTTAGTTTTCTATGATTTCTCCTGCTTCATCTTGTAGTAATAATGCGAGTTAACAATTTTATCTACATCCGCTGCGGATTTTATTTCAACAGGAACTTCTCCTTTATCGACTTTTTTCTTCCAATCATCCAATAGTTTATGGATGAATGTTAAATTTTTTAAGTTAGAAAAATAAATTTTATTAAATATCTCAATTCTTATCCTCTTTGTTCCATTTCACTACCTTTTACACAGTAACAATTATGTGTAATTCCTACATCTAATGATTGTGCTAATGGGCATGTTGGACACATACATCCTTTTATTTCTGAAATACAATCTGCACTTTTACCTGTTACACAGAATAGTTTTTCATTTGCATCTTTAGCACATTTATTCCATGTTGGGCAAGTTGGACAGATACATGAACCTTTATATTCTTCTATAGCTTTGTTCTGGTCACTTTCTGACATTTCCCCAACATCATGAATTAATTGTTCAAATTTATCAATCTATATCAACTCCATTTTTTTTCTATTTTAATATATGCGTCTGATCTATAATAATTGTTCGTTTTAATAGAACAATTAAAAGTTATATGAGTTATAAAATCAAAAAAAATGAATCAATCAACACAGGAACATTTTTCTTTCTAATTAGTATATTTTCTAACCTTCACTATATTTTTCTAACCAATTAGTTTTAAATCATTTTGATATGATAATATTTATCAATATGATTTTGAGGATTACATGGCAATAAAAAATGTTTCTTACGAGATATTAGAGAAAACAAGGCTACTACCGACATATTACTCCATTTTAGAGATACTAGAATTAAGGAAGAACAATAGCAAAATACTACCTACAAGTCAATAGTTTATATTTTATGATTATTCATAGGTCCACATTATGATTCTTATCAGAATCAGTTGATTCTATCTTATTTTCTAGTTAAATGCTAATATCCCCAATAGGCCATGTATAATTGCAAGAATAAATGAAATTATCACCATTATGGGATGCCATATAAATCGTATGTTCATCCATCGCTGATGAATACTAAGACCAATCAATGCAGTTATAGAAAATGAAAATAATGTCAAAATGCCTAAAATGCCTGTGAAAGGCTTACCGGCTGATGGTCCAATTACAGTCATAATAATTGCCAAAAAAAATGAAACTACAACCATTCGGGGATGCCATTTAAATCTTAACAATCCTCGATAAAAACTAATACCAACCATTGCAGTTACAAGAAATGAAATTATAGTTATAATACCCAAATATAGAATAAATGGTTTTCCAAATATTTGATACAAAGCAATATTAAACATATTTCTTCCTCCCCTAATCCATCGTCTAAACCGTAAATAAAATGACCTTGGTTCATTTTTAGTGAAATATCCAGTAATAATATGATAGTGACCCAAAGTATAATTAAAGCTGTAATTAAAGGCCAGTGCCGTTGAAAAACTGTAATTAGTTTATTCATTTGATTCATATTTTTAAAAAATCGTACTTTTTACTATTATTTACAATAGTTTTAATATTTAAATGTAATACTCTAAAAAAATATTTTATACTCTAAAATTTTCTTTGAATTAAATATTTAATAATACTTTTATTCAGATTTTAAAACAAACGCCATATATTATTCCACATATTACTATTTACTTATTAGTAATAATAAATTAGTAATACTTTTCAGCACTATGGAAAATCCGCTGGAAAGTAAAGAAAGAATTTAAACCAGAATTTATATAAAAAAAATTAATCTTTAGAATATTTTACATTAATTATCAAGATAATAATAAATTATTTTATATGTTTATAAAATAAAATAATGTTTATAATGAGTTTATTTAAATTTTACAGGTGTTTAATGTGGGTTATTTAATTTGCAGTAAATGCAAAAGTTATTACAAATTGCAATCAGGTGAATCAACTAAAGATTTCATTGATAAATGTGATTGCGGTGGTAAAGTAAGATATATTGAAAACTTAGACATTATAGATCCACAATGGAAGCCATTCACACTAAAAAGAAACCCTACAATAAAAGAGAGATTCAACAATAAAATACAATATATTTTTTCATTTCGAAAAATAAACCTAAAAAACCGATTACAACAATTCTATGATAATAATATTAGAAGACACATCAATAATAATCGAAACCAATATACTATCAATAATGATCCTTACGGTATGCAATACGGTTTCATGAATTCTATAAGAAATGAATTAAATCTTCATAATATTCAATGGATCCTAGTTATACCTGCAATAATAGTTATAACATTAATATTAGGATTTACTCATGGCATTTTAACACTCTTAACATTCATAATATTAATAATAGTTGGTTACTTATCTAAAAGCATTATAATTGGAACTAAAAACGCATTAATTACCGGTGCCATAGCTTACTTTTTAGGAACCCTTCTAACAGGCGCCTACCTCTACTTAATACTATACATTATACTAGGAATTATTAATGGAGTGACATGTGGATTTATAGGTGCATATCTAAAAATATTAACCCAACGATCGAAATATACAAATAAATTCTAAAAAAAATATCTCTTAATCATATTTTATAAAAAATTTAAATTCCATATAAATTATAAATATTTTTATAGTTATAATATAGTATATGTCAGAGAAATCGTCTGATGAGAATCTTAAATCTCGTGTTGAGCAAGATAAAATTCTTAAATCACGTGTAGAACTTGAGATTAGAGATAAAAATCGTCTGGAATCATTTGTAGATGGTGTTTTTGCTGTTGCAATTACTCTTTTGGTTTTAGACTTCATAATTCCAGCGTTACCTCACACTAATGTAGCTATTCTAACTTATTTGGACAGTTTAAGTTTCAAATTTATAGGATATTTCCTAGCTTTTTTTCTTTTAGCGATATTACTAAATAATCATAATAGACAGTTTAAAAATATAGATTATGCTGATCAGAAACTTTGGTGGCTTAATATACTATTTTTATCCTTTATTGTGCTTGTACCGTTTGTTACATCTATTTGGACGGAATATGGTGACACTACTATAGGAGTTTTGTTTTTTCATTTTGATATGCTTATTTCGGGTCTTTTGTTGTATTTTAATTGGTTTTATGTTCAAAAACATAAATATCTTCTCAGAAAGAATATAACATCTAGATCAATTAAAATTATTCATTATAGAAATTTAGCTATACCCATTGCCTCGATTATTGCTATAGTGATTGCTTTTTTCACTCCAATTTTAAGTAATATTGCATATTTATTAATCTTACTTATTATATTTATTACTCCAATTCTAATCAGAAGAAATCATTAATAAGTTTTATTAAATTATTTTTTTTATAAATTTTAAACTCGAATTACAGTTCATAAAAGCTAATATAGACAATTTAATGAGCAAAAGTAATATAATAAGTTTTAAAAAGTTATTTTTGAATATTATACTGTTTTTGAATCTTTTTTTCATCAATATTTAATACTCTTATATTGAAAAATTACTTTGTGTTAATTTTTTTTTTTTAAGATTATGAATTTAATAAGCATTGTATATTTATGAATATTTATATATAACATGTGCTATATTATCCAATAAGTTATATATAACAAGTTATATAGTATATTACAAATGGAGGTAGTATGATGTCATTATCATATGCAATGCTGGGCCTTTTAACCTATGGTCCGATGAATGGTTACAATTTAAAGAAAATATTCGACAAATCCATAGCACATGTATGGACAGCGAGCTTAAGTCAAATTTACAGAGAATTATCCTCTTTAGAAAAAAAAGGATATGTAACCTCAATTATTCAAAAACAGGAGGATGGACCAGATAAAAGGATCTATAGCATTACA
>JACWMK010000041.1 GCA_015661405.1 Methanobacterium sp. | reverse complement strand
ATTGGATCTCATTTAGTAGAAACTTTAATTGAAAATAATGATATCACCATTATTGATGATCAATCCAGTGGTAAACTAGATAATATTAAATATTTAAATAAGGAGAATATTGAGTTAATTAATGGAAGTATTAACGATTTAAACCTTAAAACTATTTTTGAAGATAAAGATTACATATTTCATCAAGCAGCACTGGTTAGTGTTCCTGGAAGTATTTTAAACCCACTTCAATATAATGAAGTCAATGTAAATGGTACCTTAAAGGTTCTAATAGCAGCAAAAGATAGTAGTATAAAAAAATTAGTTTTTGCATCATCAGCTGCAGTATACGGTAATAATGAAACATTACCTATAAATGAGGAGGCTTTTTTAAATCCTTTATCCCCTTATGCTGCTAATAAAATTGCAGGAGAAATGTACTGTCAAGTTTTCACTGAAGCTTATGGTTTCCCCACTGTTTCATTGCGTTACTTTAATATTTTCGGACCACGACAGGATCCTAACTCACAATACGCTGCAGTTATACCTAATTTCATCAATGCAATCCTGAATAATAAAAGACCAGTTATATATGGTGATGGTGAACAAAGCCGAGATTTTATATACGTTAAACATGTTGCTGAAGCTAATATTAAAGCATGCGAGTCAAATGTGACTGGTGTATTTAATGCTGCAATGGGAAAGAGTACTACAATCAATCAATTGGTTAAAATAATCAATGAAATTATCGGGAAAAATATAACACCAATTTATGATGAACCTAGACCCGGAGATGTGAAACATTCCATGGCAGACATTTCAGAAGCAAGTTTATTTGGTTTCCATCCACATAATGATTTTAAATCAGAATTACGCGAAACTATTGAATGGTTTATTAGTCAAAAATTTGACTAACTTTATATCATAAAAAAAATTAATGAAATTTTTTTTTTATTTCAAGAATTTTTAAATTTAGGAATATTTATTTAATTTTAAAGATTATTTATTTTTATTTTCTTTATTATCAAATTTTATAGGGATTAGGATGTAAAATCAAATGAGTGCAGTGCGTAAAGTAGCAAAAAATACAACTGTATTATTCATATCACAAATTATAACTTATGTGATAGGCTTTTTTATCGCAATTAAAATGGGTAATTATTTGGGTCCTCTCGGATTTGGAATTATACAAACAGCACTTGCACTCACTGCAATTTACGGTGTCTTCACTGATCTTGGTTTAGGAACATTAACAGTGCGGGAAGTATCCAGGGATAACTCTTTAGCCAAAAAATATGTGGCAAATACAACTGTAATGAAAATTATATTAGCCGTCTTTACATTTCTCCTTATTTTTTTAACTGTTAATGTGGTACATTATCCAAAACAGGAGATTTATGTAATTTATATCATTACTGCATCTGTATTATTCAATTCATTCTCAGGAGTATTCTATTCCATATTTCAATCTTATCAAGAGATGGAATTCCAATCATTGGCAGCAATAGTTAATAGTATTTTAATGCTTATAGGCGTAATAATTCTTATTTTTTATAATTTAAGTGTAATTGCTTTCGCTTACTTATATCTTATAGCTAACGCCGTTGTTTTCGTTTACGCTTTGATTTTTTATGTAAGAAAGTTTGAATTACCGAAAATTGAAGTCGATTATGATTTCTGGAGACCAGCTATTATGGCAGCATTACCCCTTTCAATAGTTTCTATTTTCTCTTTGATCGCTTATAGGATAGATACTGTACTCTTATCCATCTTAAAAACCAGTGTACAGGTCGGTTATTATAGTGCTTCTTATAATTTAATGATGGTTTTCTTATTCCTTCCTGGTGTTTTTACGACAGCCATATTCCCTGTTTTTTCAAATTTTTTTGTCTCCTCGGAAGATTCACTAAAATACACCTACAAAAAATCCTTTAAATACTTTACTATACTATCATTACCCATCGCAGTAGGAATATCGCTTCTATCCCCTCAAATTATCCATTTAATTTATCCCAAATTTCTACCATCCATCTTGATCCTTCAGATCTTAATTTGGTCTATTCCTATAACTTTCTTAAATTATATCTTTGGAACAATAATTCCCGCCATGAATCGGCAAAACTTGTTACTTAAAATCACCTTCATTTCTATGACTGTGAATATCTCCTTAAATTTATTACTTATACCTACTTATAGTTACATAGGGGCTGCTGTAGTAACTATAATCACAGAATTGGTTGTTTTCATTCTATGTTTCTACATTCTTTCAAGATCATTTTGTAAAATTAATTTACCTTCCGTTATCTTCAAGCCAGCTATAGCAAGTATTGTAATGGCTTTATTCATCATTAAGACCGTTGAATTAAACTTATTTTTAGATATTTTAATTGCAACTATAATATATTTCGCTGTTATAATTGCTCTAAAAACCTTTACAGATGAAGATTATGCTATTTTGAAAGAAATAATTAATTTAAATAAAATTAAAGAAATAATAAAAAAAACTTTTTAAAATTAATTAAAACATGGAATTTAATATAATCAGCATAATTATTTTTCATATTCATTAATAACTTCACGAGCTAGATTATAGTATTCTTCTATGATTTTCTCTTGTGGATTCCTTGAATCATACTCATTCATAAGTTTTAACTTCATATAAGTTACTACACGATAAGTAGCCATTAAAAAACTTAATCCAAATCCCCTAAATCCTTCTTTACGTCCATTTAATTTTAGATATCGTTTTCTGAATTCATTAAATATCTGATTAATAATTGTTCTAAATTTAATATCCTCATTATCTTCAAATAAATTTTCAGCTTCAATAGTCGTGTAACGATTTAATTTTTCCATGAATTGCTCTACATCTAAATAATTAAAATGTATAAATCCTTCCTCAGGATTTTTTATTTCATAATATCTTGCATCATCTCGTTCTATGAATGAAGAGTGTATATTATGAGTTATAAAAATATAATCTTTTTTAAATAATCTACGATGACTATCCTGTAAGGCTCCCCAACCTGTTTCTTCCATTAAATGTCCAAAAAAATAGTTATTATGGGGAATTATAACAATATCCGCTAAATCCTCTCCCATTATCTGAATTAATTTATTTCTCAATTTTAATGGTACTAATTCATCCGCATCAACCTGAAGAACCCATTCATGAGTAGCTTTCTCTAAACCGAATTGCCTAGCGGGATCAGCGTAACCCATTCTCTCATGATAAAATATTTTATCAGTGTACTCTTTCGCTATCTCCACTGTTTTATCATCACTATACATGTCAATAATTATAATCTCATCCGCCCATTTCACGGTTTCTAGACAATTTCTTATATTCCTCTCTTCATTAATAGTGTGAATTAGAATAGATATTTCAACATTTTTAGTCATTTATTCTTATTCCTCCAATAAACTCCTAATTCAAATAAAAATTTTACTTTATTCTCCTTATAGTTAAACCTAAGCTTATAATTACCCTAGCTATCCACCCTGAGATTTTACCATGATTTTTATGGAAATAAACGATACGATAATTGTGTAAATGAGAACTATTCATCCATGAATCTATAGAAGATGCACCTCCAATATGCACTACACTAAAACGAGGATCATATATAACGGATAATCCTACTTCATGAACTCTTTTACAGTAATCCACATCCTCCACATTAAAGAAAAAATCTTCATCTAAAAGTCCCACTCGATCTATTAACGATTTTTTAAAAAGTAAGAAAGCTCCAATAACATTACCAACATTTCGAGGTTTACTCCATTCCTTAACATCATCATACCAATCAAAATTTCTAAATAATAAGTATTCTCCAATTAATCCTTTTATAGATGGCAATCGAGCACATGATACTTGAAATGAACCATCTTCACCTATCAATTTAGGTGACCAAATGCCAGAACCCGTGTTTTCTTTTAAATAATTTATACCTGCCCTTAAACATTCAGAATTGACAAATGCATCATTATTCAATAATAAAATAAATTCTCCAGTACAGACACGAATCCCCTGGTTATTTGCCCGAGAAAATCCTTGATTTATATTATTTTCAATGATTATAACTTCAGATGGTAAAATCCTTTTAAGTTCATCTGCAGTTTCAAGGGCACTGTTATCCACCACAATAATTTCAATTGAAATATCTGCTTTATTTGCAGATTCTATTAAATAATCAACACATTTAGCTGATAAAAGCGTATTCTTATAATTTAAAATTATAACAGATAATTCTTTATATTCTTTTTCAGGATAATCCATAATTTTAATCTTCCCGTACAAACTTTTAATTAAAAAAAAACTTTAAGTTAATAAAAATTTCTATTTCATACTATTCTATTAATTAATTTACAAACAGTTTTTGCCCAGCTATCCCAATTAAGTTTTTCTTCAAAGGTTTCTCTGCTAGAAAGCACTAATCCATAATATTTTTCATCATCCTGGTAAATATCTTTAATAAGTTTAGCATAATCAATCCCTTTAGCATTAATTGGTAACATGAAACCATTCTTACCAGATTCAATTACGCTTGAAACTCCACCAGTATCTGTGGTTATTACTGGTAATCCAAATGCATTTGCCTCACAGAAAACAACACCATAAGCTTCACTTCTTGTGGGTAAAAGTAAGAAGTCGCTTTTTAAAAATAAATTATTCAACTCTTTACTTTGAACCTTATCATTTTTATCTAAAAATGGTATCACAGTCATTCTATCATGCACGCATTTTTTCGGTGGAATACAACCACAAACCGTTAATTCAGCGATGAAACCCATTGTTTCAAGTTCTAAAAGAGTTTCAAATGCTATCTCACCACCTTTACGCTTCCAGTCTACACCTAAGAAAAGTAATTTACAGTTACCAGATTTTTTCTTATCCATTATAATCTTCTTTGAAGGTGACTCATCAATATTTGCCCCGAAAGGAATGATATAGACTTTAGATTTATCTGACTTATAATCCTTTATTGCTGAATGTGCTGCCCAGCTGGATGGATACAAAATTAAATCCGCTTTTCGAATAGCAGATTTTTCTATATAATCTCCTTCCATTTTAGATAAAACTATTTGCTTAGAGAAATAATCAGGATAATAATCACTATTAAGAGCAAATGTCGAATCAGAGGTATAAACAATAGGTATTTCAGTGTTTAGAAATACTATTTCCGTGGATGCTACTGGTGCAAAAATTAAATCAAATGATTCTTCTCGAAGTTTATGTTTGATGATTCTTGCATAACTTCTGGAGAGGAGTATACTGTGTTCATATGAATAATTTTTTTTGAAAAGTTTTATGGATATATCATTAAACCATTTAGTCAAATTCTCCATCTTAGTGTCTAATGGTCCTAGATAATAAACGTCACCGCAATGCTTCTGGAGTGCTTGTCCCATATAATAAAGGGTTCCAGAACGTGATTTTTTATCTCTGGGATTAGTTGCTGTTAAAAAAGCAATTTTAAGACGATTTTCATCCATATTTCTTTCATCCAATCATTCATTTAAAACTTTATTCAAAAATCATTAGTATAATACTATTGAATTCATTAAATATAATTAATATAATCTAAATAAATAATCATTCAAATTCTCTTATAATTGGTTTTCAAAATAATGCTTTTGAATAATAATTACAAATTTCACTTAAATAAAATTCTTTTGAAATACATTTTTTAACATATTTATAAAAATCAGGATAATAAAATGACTCCTAATGTTGCTGTGATTATTTTAAACTGGAATGGCTGGAAAGATACTTTAGAATGCCTGGAATCATTATTTCAAATAAAATATAGTAATTTTGAAGTTATAGTAATAGATAATCATTCTCAGGATGAATCAATCCAAAAAATATGGGATTACTGTAATGGAAGACTAAAAGTGAAATCTCAATTTTTCAAATATCAATTAAATAATAAGCCCATAGAAATTATAGAAGTCACCAATCATGAAAATATAAACATGAAAAAACCTTTAAAGGACCAAGAATTAGTAAAAATTGATTCAAAGAGACTTATCCTCATAAAAAATGATGATAATTATGGTTTTGCCGAGGGAACTAATATAGGGATACGATTCGCTTTAAAAAATCTTGAATCATCATATATTCTACTTTTAAATAATGATACTGTAGTGGATTCAGGATTCTTAGATGAAATGATTAAAACAGCAGAATCTGATAAACAGATAGGATTTGTAGGTTCAAAAACTTATTTTTATAATAAAATAAACACATTACAAGCAGCAGGTGGGGGGAATATAGATTTTAAGCTTGCTGAATCGCCTGAAATGGGTTTTAATCAGGAGGATGATGGAAGATATAATCAATTACTTGAATTAGATTACGTTGGAGGAGCCTGTTTATTAGCTAAAACAAATGTAATAGATGAAATAGGTGTCTTGGATACTAATTATTATATGTACTGGGAGGATGTGGATTGGTGCTTCAGTGGAAGAGAAGCTGGTTATAAATCTGTTTATGCTTTTAAATCTAAGATATGGCATAAATATGGTACTTCCAGTAAAGGTTATTTTAAAACATATTATCACAACCGAAACCGGCTTTACTTCATGAGAAAACATGCCAATAAAAAAGTTTATCATTCATTCTTATATCATTATTTAAAGGAACTACTAATAGAATCTGCATATCAATTACTATACTGCAGGGATTGGCTTATGTTTAAATCTTTATTTATAGGTACTATTGAAGGATTCAGGATTAAAATTTAAATATTAATTAAAAAAAAGATAATAAATATTTAGAGATGAATTATCCCATGAAAATCGCAGTTTTCCATAATTTACCAAGTGGAGGAGCTAAAAGAGCCTTACACGGTTTTGTAGATTACCTTAATAAAGAAGGACACATCGTAGATGTTTTTGTTCCATCAACAGCTAATGAAAAGTTTTTACCCCTTAAAGATGTGGCAAATAGTTTAAAAATCTTTCCTGTGGAAAAAACTATCAAAGGAACCTTATATTCCACCATCAAATATATGCCACCCCAATTAAAATCCATATCATTATGGGACTTGGAAAGAACTGAGGAAAATATAGCTAAAATAATAAATTCAGGAGATTATGATGTAGTATTCAGTGAACAGGATCAGTATACTATGTCACCATTTTTTCTTAAATACGTTACAAAACCATTGATTTATTACTGTCCACAACCACCACGTAATGAAGCTATTCTAGAAGCTGTATCCCAAAGGAAAAAACAACAGAATCCTATAAAGAGATTGATTTATGATTATTCAGATAATATGGATTTAAAAATAGATAAACAGAATATTTCATACGTTCATCATATTTTAACTAATTCATATTTCACTAGAGAATCCATATTACGTGTTTATGGTGTTAATTCCTTTGTATCATATCTTGGAATTGAAACTAAGTTATTCCGACCACTTGAAGTCCCAGAAGAAGAGTTCGTGCTTTCAGTGGGTAGTTGTAGACCTTCTAAAGGTTATGATTTCATGATCAGATCCCTTGCATTGATTGAACCTAATATACGACCTAAACTAGTAATAGTTTCAAATTATTCTGAACCCGGATGGAAATCGTATCTCCAACAATTAGCCTCTAATTTAAACGTTGAACTAGAAATATTAGAACTTATAAATGATGATGAATTAGTTTTACTGTATAATAAGGCGAAGTTAGTACTCTATGCTCCTTACATGGAACCATTTGGTTTAGTTCCATTAGAGGCTATGAGTTGTGGTACACCTGTAGTGGCGGTTAAGGAAGGTGGAGTAAGGGAAACTGTGATTCATCGCCAAACTGGTTTACACACGGAACGTGACGAAACTTTATTCGCCGAAGCTACCAAAGAACTCCTTTTAAAGAAATATAAAAGATATACAATGTCTAAAAATTCAATAAAAACAATTCAAGAATTTTGGACATTAGAAAAAGCGGGAGAAAGATTATTATGGCATTTAAATCATGTTATAGATTCTGAAATCAAATCAATGAATCAACTATCTCTCTAAAACAAAAATATTAACATTAATATAGACTATTTTGAATTACTAAAGGTTATGGTGAATAAAAAAAACTATGAATCCCCCTGTTACTATTATTGTATTGAATTGGAACGGCTGGAAAGATACGATTGAATGCCTAGAATCCATTTATCAAATTAATTATCCCAATTTTAAGGTTGTATTGGTTGATAATCACTCCGAGAATAATTCAATCCAAAAAATAAGAGAATACTGTCAGGGTGAATTAGTAGTAGAATCAAAGTTCTTCAATTACACGAGTAAAAACAAACCAATAACTTTAATCGAATACTCTAATGATGAAATAAAGGACTCTGAAGATAATCTTTATAAAAAAGATGATTCAGATCCATGTCAAAAACTAATACTCATTAAGAATGATGAGAATTACGGATTCGCCGAGGGAAATAATATAGGAATACAATTTGCTCTTAAAAATTTAAATCCCTCCCATATTTTACTTCTAAATAATGATACCATTGTAGACCCAAAATTCCTGAATGAAATGGTAAAAGCATCTAAAATCTATGATAAGACTGGAATTGTAGGTGCAAAATTATTAAACGCCTATAGTACACATATTATTGATTCAACTGGACATGTACTTAGATGGGGAAGAATAGTAGACAGAGGTCATGGAGAAGTGGATCATGGGCAATATGATCAGCAGGATAAGATTATGGGTGCCATGGCAGCGGCTGTACTTTATAATAAAGACATGCTTCTCGAAATTGGTCTTCTGGATACTAGCTACGTTACTTTGGGTGAAGATGCTGATTTATCATGGCGGGCCTATAATAAAGATTGGAAGGCCATTTATGCTCCCAAATCAATAGTCTACCATAAAAGGGGTCGATCAATAACTAAAAAATCCGTTCTTCCAGAAATGACTATTTTAAGCACTAAAAATACTGTAGAATACGTGACTCGCTATGGAAATTCAATTCAAAAATTATTATTCCTAATAGTACTATTCAAAGAAGGAATATTTGTCCTTGTAGGAAGTTTAATAAGTAGAAATGATGTTAATACAAGTGGATACTTCAATATGCTTTTAAAATCTTATTTAAAAATCTTTAAAAGCATGTTTACCCATTGAAATCTAGGATTAAATGATCAAAAATAAATATAAAAAAAATTAAAAAATTCTAAAATTTATTATAGGGGATATTAAAATTATGAATCCACTAGTGGCGATTATAATTCTAAACTGGAACGGCTGGCCTGATACCCTAGAATGTCTAGAGTCACTCTTTCAAATTAATTATCCCAACTTTGAAGTTATATTAGTCGATAATAACTCCCAGGATCAATCCATCCAGAAGATAAAGGAATACTGTCAAGGTGAAATACAAGTACAATCCCCATTTTTCCAATATCAAAAGAATAATAAACCAATTAAAATAAAATTAATAACCAATGAAGAGTCAAAATTCGATTCTAAAATTGAAAAAGATTTAAATTTACCATCGAATCAGAAGCTCACTCTCATTAAAAATTATGAGAATTATGGATTTGCTAAGGGAAATAATATCGCTATAAAATACTCTTTACAAAATCTCAATCCGGATTATATATTTTTGTTGAATAATGATACGGTGGTTAATCCAGATTTTTTAACTAAAATGATCCAGTCCGCCGAAGAAGATGTAAATATTGGCATTTTAGGTCCCCTTATATATTATTATGATTGGAATGGCCGCAGTAACGTGGTGGCTAATTTAGGTGGAAAAGTTGATATTTATAAATATCCCGGATATTATGATTTGATAGAGGTGAGTAATCCCGGAGATTATTCAGAGAATATTATAGAATGTGATTGGGTTTCCGGAGCAGCTTTGATGATGAAAATAAGTGATATGCCTATTAAATATTTAAATGAAAAACTCTTTTTTGGTTGTGAAGATATTGACTTAGCAATTTTACTTAAAAAACAGGGTTACAAGTCAATTATAGTTTTAAACAGCCATATATGGCATAAAGAAGGAGTATCAAGGAAGAAACGAAGTTCCGACTCTATTAAGAGAGCATTAATGGAAATTAAATCAAATTTAACCTTCTTAAAAGCACATAATCCATATTATTATCAGTATCTGCCCTTATATATTCTACAGGTAATTAAAATATATTTATTAGTAATAATAAGAAGATAAGTTAACCCCTCAAAAAAGAGTCCTTTTTTTATTTAAGTTATTATGATTAACTTATTCATAAATTTAAATAATTTACTGCTTGATTAAATCCATCAATCATATTTTGATACGTGAATCCTTCATTAATAATGATTTTTGAAGATTCACCCATCCTCTTCTCAAGTTCTGAGTCTGATAAGATTTTACATAAAGCTTCACAAAGAGCTTCTGGATTTCTCTCAGGCACTACAAATCCATTAATGCCATTTTTGATCATAAAGGTGGTTCCCACCGCATCACTAGTAATTACAGGCTTAGAGAAATACATTGCCTCATTAACTACAAGTGGACAAGCATCCGCATGATGAGTAGTGATTGAAGGTAACACGAAAACATTACAAAGCAAATAATAAGCTCCTAATAATTCATTATCCACATTACCCCTGAAATAAACTTTATCATTCACATGTAACTTCCGAGACAAATTCTCCAATTCCCCACGACAAGACCCATCACCAACAATAATCAATACCACATTATCCATTCTCTGCTGAAGTTTTGAAAAAGCTTTAAGAAGAAATTGCACTCCCTTAAGGTCAATAAGGCGCCCTACAAATAATATAACCTTTTCATCCTTCAAACCCAACTCCTGACGTAATTTAATCTGATTATTATAATCATCATCTTTAAGAGTTAAATTACTAACATTAGGCATGATGAATATTTTTTCAGATGATACACCAAGTTTAGTGAAAAATTCCATATGTTTACTACCAGGAACTAATATTGCATTAGCTCTTCTACTTAGAAATCCTACTAGAATTTTAACTAGTCTTCTTTTAGTGGATTGAACATTCCAATCCCAATCTTCCCTCCATAAAATAAATGGACGTCTTTTAAACTTCACTATAATGAAATATAATAGAGTTTCCATCACATCAGTTAAGGTGTCCCAGCTGCCGCCTAAAAATATGTCATAATTTCCCATAGCTCTTCTTATAGCTTCCCACGATATACCCCATTTTTTATTTACCACCTTATAATTTACATCATCCATCCCAGGTATAACTTGACTAAGTTTAATGTCATATGTTTTATTATAACTTTCAACATTGGTGAATACGAATTCTACATTATAAAGCTTACTTAATGCTTGAAAGAATGGTCTTCGAAACCACATGGCAGTATGATGTACGAATAATATTTTAGTTTCATTTTTATTTACCACCATATCTGGCTTCCTCCATTATCATAGATTATACTTTTACCCGTGAATAGATTGGAATAGGAACTAATATTCGTTCTATTAATGTTATTACCCAATTCAATAACAGCATTATCATTAACATTAGCATATCCAAGGTAAATGTAACCACTGCCTATCATTTTATCCCATCCAAATAATGTATCATTTAAACTTATATTACCAATATTCGTACCATACGCTGTTGAAAACCGTGGAACCGCATTTTCATCAGAATATACTGTTAAATTATCCACTTTATTTTGATATATCCATTGAGCAGACGTTAACTCACTATTATAAATAAAAAGTTCCTCTCGTACTATACTATTATTTTCGAATTCCGGTGAATAAGGCATACCTAGTAAACTATACTGTAAGTAAGTACTGCATGAGAATAAGAATAATAATAGGATTAAAAGAATATATACATCCCATTTAGGTTTTTTTATCACTTTAGCTATTACTATGCCCCCTATTACAAAAACCGGAGCTAAAAATATGACTAATTGGAAGAATAATCTAACTGCATCATAAGCAATGGAAATATACGGTAATGTTACAAATAAAACTAGTAATGCTAGGGAGATACTTATCCCGATGAAAAATTGCATTTTAAATTTTTCATGATAGTAATGTAATTTCGCTATCATACCAAGTAAACCTACTAGTATGGTGGCGATAATTAAATCATTAACAATGACACTGATAGTATTCGGGAGAGATGTAAGAACTACACCTAAAATACCTAAAACATAATTACTTCTAGTGGATAGTAAAGCAGATGGTGCCGCACCACCCGTTGAAGCCGTCTGGACTGTTTGAGCCACAACTTGAGCACCACTTGCAAACTGTACTTTAGCAACTAAAACGTACCAGATTAAAATCATAGCCAAGGAAATAAGAATTATATCAAAATTAGTGAAAACTAACCTTCTCTCCCTGATTAACTTATCAAAGAATGGCCATAATAGAATCGGCAGTACAAGTATAAATGCTACATATGCTGTTGAGTAATGTGAAATTAACGTAGCGAATAAGAATAGAATTATAAGAAGTTTCCGAATCCATTTATCCATTTCAAAATCAAGTAGTACTAGGACTGCTAGGAAGAAGAAGAGTGTGGCGATTTCCTGTCTAACCGCGCCTAATTCACCTATAAAAAATAATTGGAAAATAAATAAAAGTGCACCTAAAAATGCATATTTCCTAGCAAGGTATCTTCTCGCCACCAAATAAACTATAAGAGGTGTTACAGAGCCTATAAGAGCCATGAATAATTTAAAAACATACTCTCCACTTAATCCAGAGAGAACCTGATAAATTTGAGGGAGAATAGTTACACTCAAACAGGCATTAAAAGGATTATAATAAGCGTTTAAATCCCAATGTGAACTATACTGAGTAAGTTGGAAGCAGTAATACTCTAAATGAACATCAATACCCATAAGGTGGTAAGAAGTTAAACCATACATTAAAAGTAGGCTCAAACCAATAAGCCAAACTGCTAAGGGATACGTTAAAGAATGAACCCTATCCCTCATATAAACTACCACAATAAGATATACAGGTATTAAAAGAAGCATAGTTAAAATTAAAATATTATTCTGGCTTATATTCATAAAATAAGTTCCCAGAACAGCTAATAATGGAAATAAAAAAGGAAAAATAATTAAGGATAATATTTTACCTTCCAAAGCGAATTTATAATTAAAAATATCTTTTATATTAAAGTTTTTACCATTACGCCAATAAACAGTAGCCGATAATAAAAGTATAAAGATATTTAAGGTTATTAAAACTGGAGTTAAGGATAATGGCTTAATTAAGAAGGGATATAATGTATTTAAAAGGATACCAGTGATCATGAGGAAAGATACACTAACTCCCACCCATAAAACAATTTGTTGAAGTAAATTTATCTTATTTAACCTTAAAATTTGGAGAATCAAGATTCCCGGGATGAAAGTGAAAAATAAAAAAGATAAATCGGGTCTCACATTAGGTATATTGAAAATGATGGATAAATCAGTAAGAAAAAGTAAGAGTACCAGTAATAATATCCAGTCTCTAAGCTTAAATTTATTAATTTCCAACATTTTCATCAAATATTCCTCATCTAAAATTGATTCTTTACATTAATTTCGAAATGTTTTCATATTTATAATTAGTTTTAATAGCTTAATTCTAATTATTTCTAAATTTAACTTAAAAAAAAAATTAGTAATTAAAAAAATTTTTTAGAGTTATTTTGGTAAGATAATCTTATAAAGTTTTTCCATGGTACTAGCCACGCTCTTCCAAGTGTATTTTTCCATTACCAGTTTTCTACCACGTTTACCCATCTCTTTTTGTAATTCTTTATCCTTAAGTATAATAATTATAGCTTCTGCAAGTTTTACATTATCTTTAGGAGGTACTATTAATCCACCATTAACTGCATCTAAATCCTCCGCCACTCCTACAATATCCGTAGTAATAACTGGTGTTTGGCAAGCTAAAGCCTCCAATGCCACTATTCCAAACCCCTCCTGTAAAGAAGAAGTGGAAGGTAAAACAAAAACATTAGCTTGATTATAATAATCAACTATATCATCATCAGATATAAAACCTGTAAATTCCACATTACCAACTAATTCCATTGAAACAACCATTTTCTTATAGTAATCCACTAAAACCCCCTTACCACCCACAACTAGTTTTATATTAGGTATTTCTTTTTTAACTATTTGAAGGGATTTTAATAGAATATCTAATCCTTTATATCTGTGAAATTCATCTAAAAGACTCAGAAAAAAAATAGTATAACTATTATCATCATTAAAGTTCTCATTAGGCTTGAATTTATCTACATCAACACCATTAGGGATTACTTCAACCTTATCCTGATAACCCCTTAAATAAGCAGATGATTTAATATAACTAGGCTGAGTAATAATAATCTTATCCGCCCTCTTAAGCAGTAATTTAAGGAATGTGGAGTTATAAAAACGAGCAATGTAATCAGCAATACCATCACCAATAATATCATTATGATAAGTAACTACTAAAGGTTTATTTTTAATTTTAGATGATAATGCACTCCAATCAGCACTCCAAGGAGTAGGAATATGAGTATGAATAATATCATAATCCTCCTGAGATAATATTAAAGGAAGTTTAGGGGTAATATTAGTATTAGCGATTCTACCCAGATAAGATAATCTTTTAACTTGTATTCCCTCAACATTATCATTATTCATTGATTGCGGTTCATTAGCACATATAACCTTTACCTGATGTCCCCGATTAACTAATTCCTTGGAAAGATAATAAACATAATTCTCCACACCACCAATGAATGGATAAAACCTTACCGGTGTCTGTACTATTTTCATTTATAATCAAATCCATCCTAAATAAAAAAAAAATTTTTTATAATACCTCTCGATAGAAATCCTCTAAATCCGTCACTATTTCATCCCAATCATAACCTCTAGCAAAATCTATACAAGAATCCTCCATACTACACTTCCCATTTATACCATCTAATATTTTATCTGACAAAGAATCCTCTGAAAATTCAGCAATGAAACCAGTAATATCATCTTTTACAAGATCCTTCGATGCATTCATAGGATGATTAATCACCACCACTGGTAAACCACAAGCATTAGCCTCCAAAACTACCATTCCAAATCCCTCACGAGTCGATGGTAATGCAAAAACTAATGAAGACTTCAAATGTGAAATTAAACTTTGATCCTCCAAAAAACCTAGAAATTCCACGTTACCTCTAAGATGTAAATCATCCCTTAAAATTTCCAAGTTACGTTTTTCAGGACCATCACCAATAATAAAACATTTAATATTAGGAAGACTCTTTTTCACCTGAACCAATGCTCTAAGAAGTAAATCCGTATTCTTCTCTTTAATAAGTCTCCCTGCAAATATAACATCTGATTTCTCAATTGAAGGATTAATTTCAGTTATTTCTTTAAAATCAATTCCATTAGGAATAATCACTGCCTTCTCAGATGACTTAATTTTATGAAGATCATTCTTAGTTTTACATGATACAGTAATAATTTTATCAGTTAAATTAACCATTAAATTCTCTACTAACTTACCGAATATTCCTATAAATCCCAAGTATTCATACCAGTACTGATTCCAAACTTCATGTAAAGTTATTACTAGAACAGGTTTTCCGAATAATGAATAAATTTTCGAAGTGAAACATGAAAAAAAAGGAAACCCTTGACAATCAATAATATCAAAATTTTCACCCCTCAATTTGGGGTAAAGCTTCAAAGCATAATAAATAGCTTCTTTAATTGATCTCCTATCATCATTATAAAGTTTAACAGGTCCACAAACTCCATGTAATTTAATACCATCCATTACAATGTCTCTTGAACCTTCTTCAGGCCACCACCAACCAACACCATACCAGTGAACTTCATGACCCCTAAGAGTTAACCTTTTAGCTAATTCATAAATCCTTCTCTCAGCTCCACCCTTAACCCAAGGGTAAACTGCATCGTAAACATAAGCTATCTTCATACAGGAAACCCCTCAAAAAAAAATTTAATTTAATCTGATTTATCACTATTATTTAAGAGCATTAAACTCAGGAATATTCCAGAGAAAATAGTTTGGATTCCTAAAATACATAGTACCAGAGCCATTATTGCACTTCCAGTTTGGTATAATCCTCCAAATCCAGATGCACTCCAAGTATAAAGGACATTAACTCCTACTATGCCTCCCGCAATAAGAAGCACCAACCCTAAAAGTAACTCCCTTCCTAATGAGTGATAACTCATAAACTTTTTTATCACATCAGAACGATGGGTGACTCCATAAAACTCTCCAAAAGCCCCGAAGTGAATCCATGCTAATAGCATTTGATATCCAACTATAAGTAGCAGACTACCTAAGATCAGTGTATTCCATCTGGATTGACTAAATATGTATACTCCGATCACTAAAGTTACACCTAGGATTAAAACTATGAGACCCGGTATCAGTAGGAATGGTGTAGGTCGGTATAACATCATAAATCTAAGATGCCTCCACCCATCTGCAAAAGAACTGAGTTTACTCTCTCCTCCTCGAGGATAATAAGTTATAGGTACTTCAGCAATTTTAAGGTTCTCCCGGGATGCTTCAATCACCATCTCTGATGCGAATTCCATTCCCCCACTACGTAAGTGTAATTTATTTAATGCTTCTTTCTTTATAGCACGCATACCACAATGAGCGTCAGATATTCCAGTGGAAAATAGTGAATTTAACATCCAAGTGAGGAAGGGATTTCCAATGTACCGATGAAGAGCAGGCATGGCTCCTTTCTGTATATTTCCTTTAAGACGGGATCCCATTACAAAATCAGCATCCCCTTTTATTAAGGGTTGTATGAATTCATAAGTAGTATTAAGGGGATAAGTACCGTCGGCATCCCCCATTACAATTATATCACCCTTAGCTTCCTTAAATCCCCTTAAATACGCATTACCATATCCTCTCTTATTTTCACGTACTACTCTTGCACCAGCTTCACTTGCTTCTTCAGCAGTTTTATCAGTTGATGCATTATCCACTACGACTATTTCAGTTTCAAATCCCTTCTCTTCTAATTCTTTTATTGGCACAGATTTAACGGTTTTACCAACAATACCCTCCTCATTAAGGGCCGGAATGACAATTGAAATCTTCATTAAACCACTCTTTTACATCCTAAAAAACAAAATAATAAATATAAAAATTTTTTTTTTATCAATAAAGAAATTTATTTATTAATTTATAAGTTTATCACGCTAATAAACATTTATATCAAACATAAATACGGAGCGAAAGTTTAGTAAAATTTAAAACTTTAAAATCAATGAACCTAAAAATAATATTGATTTAAATAATTTTAATTAAAATAAAAAAATAATATAAATAATCTATATTCTTTTTATTTAATCCTTTAAAAGTTCCTTCAAATATTCTTTTAACTCATATTTCACACTTTCATCTTCAAGGGCTATTTCTATTGAACTTTTAAGCCATTCCACCGTGTTACCAATATCATAAACTTTACCCTCTAACAAGTAACCATACATTTCATCCATTAACCTCATTGCATCTGTAAGTTGAATTTCCCCACCCACTCCTGGCGGGATAGATTCAATATGATCAAAAATTTCAGGAACCAATATATATCTACCAGTTATAGCTAAATTCGAAGGAGCCTCCTTTAAAGTAGGTTTCTCCACCATATCTTCAATTTTATAAACGGAATCAGAGATCTCAGTCCCTTTAATTATACCATACCTCTCAATCCGCTCATCTGGAACCATTTCTATGGCAATTGTAGATGATTCATACTTATAAAAAGTTTCTAGAAGTTGTTTAGTGCATGGAATATTAGATTGGGTTATAGTATCACCTAAAAGTACTGCAAATGGATCACCATCAATATGCTTCTTAGCACATGATATAGCATCCCCTAAACCCTTCTGCTGCTTCTGTCTCACATAATAAATATCCGCCATATCCGAGATTGCTTCAATTTCCAATAGACTCTCCGTCTTTCCAGAGTTCCGCAGGAAATATTCCAATTCAAATGAACGGTCAAAATGGTCTTCAATGGATCGTTTTCCCTTACCCGTTATAATCAGTATATCATCAATTCCCGAGGCCACAGCCTCTTCCACAACATACTGAATGGTGGGTTTATTAAAAACCGGTAACATTTCTTTGGGTTGCGCTTTAGTAGCTGGCAAAAATCTAGTACCCAAACCAGCGGCAGGTATAACAGCTTTCATATTAATATTCACCTACTGTAAAATCCCATATTTTTTATAATTTATAATATTTAAATAAATTTTTTTCAGATTAAAAAAAAAATATATTTTATTTTAATCCTAGGAGTTAAATAAACACTACCTATACCTCTTATATTAATTTGAATTAATTCCTTTAATATAAATTTACCCAAATTTTACCCAACTCATTTTATTTTTTTTCATTAATTAATAAAGCATTTAAAATATAAACTATTCTCCCATTCTATAAACGAATACTAAAGAATTTCATGAATAATTTAGGTTATCATATACAAAAAATATACTTTTTTTACAGATTTATTAATGAATTCTCTCCTATAACAAATCGACGACCCTTAGGAAGATTATTCTCCCCTGAATTAATTTGACAATGATTACCTATAAGACTATCCACTATCCTTTCATCACATTCAATAACCACATCACCCATCACTATAGATGATTCTAATTCTCCACCAGTTATTCTACAATTATCACCTATACTAGTATAAGGTCCAATATAAGTAGCTATCTCACAGTCTTCACCAATAATAACAGGCCCACGAATCACACTATCCTTCTTAACTATAGTACCCTTACCTATAGAGACTCTACCACTAATTCTAGCTCCATTCTCAATTTCTCCCTTATTTACCGGTTTTAAAACATCTAATATTAAATGATTAGCATCTAAAACATCTTC
>JACWMK010000040.1 GCA_015661405.1 Methanobacterium sp. | reverse complement strand
ATTATCCAATGGTATCACTGGTGGAGAACTTACCCCGGATTTAAAGGAGCAGTTAAGAAGGCAGGAATATGATCCTGAATTAATAGAATTTACTGGATCACAATTTGATCGAGTATTCATGGATAATGAAACAAATGCACTTATAATTCGTGAATTCATGAATCACTGTTACAAATCGGATGAAGGTTTACCCTGCAAATCCATATTTTTCTGTGCCAGTAAAAGTCATGCCCATTTTATCAAAAAAATATTCGGAAACTTATTTCCAAATTTAGACAGTGCAGTTCAAGTAATCACTTCCGATATGCCAGGAGCAGATGATCAAGTAAAGAATTTTAAGAAAAATTATATTCCTAGAATCGCGCTTTCAGTAGCCATGCTCGATACTGGCGTTGATATCCCAGAAGTATGCAATCTAGTCTTTATTAAACCTGTATTTTCACATATACGATTCTGGCAGATGGTCGGAAGAGGAACAAGAAATTTTAAAGCATGTACAAAAAAACATTGGCTTCCAAATAAAGATAAAAAAGATTTCTTAATATTCGATTTTAAAACAGGAGATCATTCTAATATTGAGTATCATGAGTTTAAGGCATCTGAAGATAAAGCATGGCCAAAAGATGTTATCACTAAAATATTTGATCAAAGAGTACAAATTTTAAAAAAACCGCTTACAATTAATCAACATGAAATAATAAGCAAGAAAATAATGGATACATTGGAATCATTTGATAAAAATTCATTTCTTGTCAGAGAGAAAATTGATGTAATCAATGAACTTAAAAATGATTCATTTAAACTAGATGAACATATTAAAGAACTTTCAACTGATATTTCACCATTAATTATCCTAAATCAAGGTAGCCATCCTAATATCTCTTCATTCACTTTTACAACTGAAAAATTATTTCGATTTATCTTAGAAAAGAAGGTTAATGCAATAAATAAAACCAAGGAACTGATTCAAGATCGTGCTGAGAATATCTTACAGAAGGAAAATTTAAACGAAGTAAAAAAGAATAGAATGAATCTTATAACAGTTTTAGATGATGAATTCTGGCAAAATCTAACATTTAACGATGTAGAATTTATAATTAAAGAAGTAACACCCCTTATGAAATACTATGAACCTAACCGGAAAAGCATAGTTAACATTGATGCACCAGATCGGGTTATAAATCATAAAAAATTCGAAAAAACGATACGAGAAGATACAGAACTAAATGACTTCCTTAATACAAATCCAATTGCACTGAAAATAAAAGAAGGTAAATGTATCACATCCCTTGAATTAATTGAATTAGAGAGAAGTCTATCAGCACTAAGACCTGAAATCAGCATTAAAAACATACAAACACATCGGAAACAAGATTTTCTACTATTCATACGTGAGATAATTGGCTTAAGTCGAGAAAAAGACCCTAAAGAATTAATCGAAGAAAGATTTGACAAATATATAATCTCCGATCATGATTACAATTCACGACAACTTGAATTTTTACTGCTTTTAAAGAAAGTATTCGCGGATCGTAAACATATTGAAATCGAAGACTTCGCAAACTCACCCTTAGCAGACGAACACCCCTTAGACTACTTCACATTCGACGAGTTAAAAGCATTGGTCGATAAATGCAACCAAATAAAAATGTGCTAAAAATAATTATTTTTATTAGAGGATTATTTTTAAAATGAATAAAGAAAAAAACTTACCTGATAATTGGAAAAATTTAAGATTAATAGATGTCTCTAAATCAATAGCTTCAGGAGGCACACCAAGAAGAAATATAAAAGAATACTGGGAAAATGGAGATATTCCATGGTTGAAAATATCAGATCTTAAAAGCACTTATATTAATAAATCTATGGAAAAAATAACATTAAAAGGGTTGAATAATTCATCAACTAAATTATTTCCTAAAGGGACTATCTTGTATTCAATTTTCGCTACTTTAGGAGCAATAGGAATTTTAAATTTTGATTCAACTACCAATCAGGCAATTGCAGGTATAACTCCGGATAATAAGATTGTTGAAACAAAATATATTTACTACTGTTTAAAATCTGAAAGACAGAATATTATAGCTAAAAAAAGTCATGCTACCCAAGATAATATTAATCTAAAAATTTTAAAGAATCATGAAATGCCTATACCTCCTCTTAATACTCAACATAAAATTGTGAAAATATTAGAAAATGCTGAAAAGATGAAATTATGGCGCGTAAAAGCAGCTAACTTGACTAATGAGTATTTGAAAAGCCTGTTTATGTATACGTTTGGAGACCCGAGGGATAATTCGAAGTTGTGGGATGTCGTTAATTTTAATAAATTAGCTAAGATTGAAAAAAAATCTATAAATCCTGATTCCGTTGATAAAAATAGTAATTACATCGGATTAGAGCATATAGAATCTGAAACAGGTCGTATTCTTAATATTATGACTGTCCAGGAAGCTGGTTTAAAAAGTAATAAGTATGTTTTTGATGAAGAATGTGTTTTATATGGTAAATTAAGGCCATATTTAAATAAAGTCGCTTTACCTAATTTTAAAGGTATAAGTAGTACTGATATTTTGCCTATTAAATCAATTGAGGGAAAATCTAATAAATATTTTATCAAATTCCTGCTCAGTCACCCTTATTATATTAAAAAATCTACCGAGATGTCCACCGGTGCGAATCTTCCTAGAATAAGCTCTAAAGCTATAGAAAAATTTAAAGTTTATCTACCTCCTGTAGAACTTCAAAATCAATTCGCTGAAATAATTCAAAATGTGGAAACTTTAAAAAATTATCAAGAACAATCAAAAATTCAAATTGATAATTTATTCAATAATTTAATGCAAAAAGCATTTAAAGGAGAATTAACGTGTTAGATTCAGAGTTAAAATCAAAGATTAATCAATTATGGGATAAGTTTTGGAGTGGGGGAATTTCAAATCCATTAGTGGCTATTGAGCAGATGTCTTATTTATTGTTTATGAAGCAGCTGGAGGATGAGGATGTGGCGCGTCAGCAGAATGCTAGGTTTACTGGTGAAGATTTTATTTCTATTTTTGATGATTGTTCTGATTGTCGATGGTCGGAGTGGAGTAATTATTCAGCGGATAATATCCTTAATCATGTTAGGGATAAGGTTTTCCCCTTTTTAAGGAGTTTGGGTGGTGAAGATTCTCTTTATAGTAAATATATGCGGGATTCTGTTTTTGCCATTCCTAATGCGTCGCTTTTGATTGAAGCTGTGAAAATTATTAATGGTATGCATATTAAGGAGCAGAATAGGGATACTAAAGGGGATATTTATGAATATCTCTTATCAGAGCTTAAAACTGCAGGTAAGAATGGTCAATTCAGGACTCCTAGACATATTATTAATATGATGGTAGATTTGGTTGATCCTAAAATTGGTGATGTGATTTGTGATCCTGCTTGTGGAACTGCGGGATTTTTAGTTAATGCTTATCAACATATTTTAAAATCTAACACTTCAAAAGAATTTATTAAAGAAGATAGTGATGGTAATTCTTATAATTTTAAGGGAGATATGTTAAATGAGAAACAATGGTTGTTTTTAAGGGAGGATACTCTTCATGGTTTTGATTTTGAGCAGACGATGACTCGGATATCTCTGATGAATTTGATGATGCATGGTATTAGTGATCCTCATATTGTACAGGAGAATACTTTATCCACTCGTTATGATGAATCTAATTATTATGATGTGGTTTTAGCTAATCCGCCGTTTAAGGGTAGTATTGATGCAACTGAAATTAATGAAAACCTTACAATAAAAACTACTAAAACTGAGATTCTTTTTTTAGAGTTAATGTTTAATATTCTCACTAGTGGTGGTAGATGCGCGGTGATTGTTCCTCAGGGTGTTTTGTTTGGTAATTCAAGGGCGCATAAATCTATTAGGATGAAGTTATTAGAGGAGTGTCGGATGGATGCTGTTATCTCCATGCCTTCAGGTGTTTTTAAGCCTTATGCCGGGGTTTCAACTGGTGTTCTAGTTTTTACTAAGGGTGAGCCGACTAAAAATGTTTGGTTTTATGATATGACTTCTGATGGTTACAGTTTAGATGATAAAAGAAATTATATTAATGGTAAAGGTGACATACCGGATATAATAGAGAAATATCATAAAAAGTATCCAATTGAGTTTGAGGATAGAAAAAGAAAATGTTTTAATGTTCCATTTAATGAAATAAAGGATAATGATTATGGTTTAAGTATTTCTAATTATAAGGAAATTGAATATGAAGAAGTTGAATATGAAGAACCTGAAATTATTAAAAAGAGGATATTAGAGTTAGAAGAGAAAATAATTAAAGATTTAAATGATTTAGATATATAATTTTTTTATGTTTGAGTTTCTAAAACTTATAAATCATTTCCATTATCTAAAAAAAAAAACATATTAAAGTAATTTTATACATTTTTATCTTGTATTGATACACAGAATCTGCAGAGAGCACTCGGATTATTCAACTGCTTCTCCTTAACTGGACATAAATATTTACCATTACTATACTCTAATTGTAATCCACCGGGAAATTTAGTGCCAACAGGATGAATAGATTCCTCTTTAATAAAAGTAGTATAAGTAGCGATAATACCAGCTATCTTCAAAAAACACTCTTCATCCTCACTATTCGCAGCACTTAAAAGTTTATTCAAAGATTCTAAAAAATCCATTAACTTATCAATGTTAACATAACCTTTATAATCACTAGTATCACTTTTAACATTTATTATTCTCACGAAAAATGCTTTAGAGAATCGTTCAATATAATCTTCCCGATAAGGAGACTGCATAAATTTAGCATCCTCCCTTAAGAAGATAGTAGCTTTCATAATCTTTTCAATATCAATCTCAACAGCTTCATCTTTAATAAGGATTAACAATTCATTTTTAGTGATTTTACTTTTAGAATTTAATTTAGAAATTAAAGTCATAATTTCTCTTTCATTTATATTTTTTGATTATAGATTCAGCAATTTTAGGTCCAATACCCTCAACTCGGATTAATTCATTCTCAGATACATTACTTAAATCTGTTCCGAAGACTTTAACCAGTTCACGTGCTCGTTTACGGCCTAAACGTTTCACACCAACTACTAATGGTATAAGTTCATCTTTAACACCATAATATAAACGGGCAGTGAGTAACTCCAACTCCTGAGTATACCCATAAATATTTAAAATCTCACACATCTCCTTATAAAATTTAACCAGTAAAGATGCATCATAGGCTGTACGGCGGGTGCTGGCAGCATAAACATTGAATGCATTTTCAATCTCATATTCCGTATGTTCCTCAATCCATTCCATTAAAGTAGCTGCAGTAGCTTCTTTATTACCCACCTCCACTACAAAAACTCCTTTGGTGTTCAGTTTATCCCTCACTGGTTCTTTATTCTTCCTACCCTTAAATGAAACAGGTATAATATCCGGAGTTTTACTAATCTCATAAATTAAACTATAAATATCTAGTTGTGTATGACGAGTAGTGTATTCTTTAAGCCTCACCGCTGTTTCTACACTATAATTAGTTCTAGAAATCAATGTACCTAATGGAGTAGTTTTTAAACCATCCGGGGTGGGTTTAATCATACCATGATGTATTAGAAACTCTAACGCTTCATTTATCTCATACTCCATACTATCAGCAGTATAAACGCTTAAAATCTCATTATTACACATTTGAAATCCATAAAATGTTTCCTTAAAAAAGTTTTGCACCTCATCAGGTGTTTTAGATAATCTACTAGCAACTTGTGAAATAATCTGCCGGTAAACTGCATCCTTATTCTCCAATAACTTAGAGTTAGTGGCTTCAATCTCACCATAAATATAATGATCCTTCAAATTATATGCTTCATCCACACTTTTAGCTATTAAATAAGAGTAACCTTCATCATCATAACCAGGACGCCCCGCTCGACCGGACATTTGTTCATAATCAAATACTGGTATAGGTTGCGGTCCCTGACTAGTCCAACGAGTATAATCCCGTATCACCACATTCTTGGATGGTAAATTCACACCATACATTAAACTAGGAGTAGCGGTAATCATTAACAGATTACCCGCTCGGAATTCATCCTCAATTATCTCCCTTTGCTTATCAAACAAACCAGCATGATGAAACGCGACTCCCTCACGTATGCATTCGGCAAGCTTCAAACAAACACTAGTGGGTCTTGACCCTCGCCTACGTGGTACATCTAAAATTTTCTCAGCTACTCGTTCAAATGCATCCTTCTTATCCAATGGTAGATTCTTCTTTATTTTACCTGATATATAATTAGCCAATGACTCGGTAAATCTTCTGGTGGAGACGAATACTAATATTTGAGATGATTCCGTGATAGAATGATTCAAAACCTGCAAAATCACATCATTCTTATTCTTAACTTCCATCTCCTCAATATTTAAAACGTCCTTATAAAGAGGCACAGGTCGGAAAACATGTTCCACTACATGTGCATCCAACCAAGTTGCAAGTTCATTCATGTTTTTAATGGTAGCAGAAAGAGCTATAATCCGCATCCCCGGATTCAATATATGTGAACGGGTGAGTGCACATTCAATAGTAGGACCCCTGCTGTATTCACCAATCATATGAAACTCATCCACAATCAAAAGATCAACATCACTTAAAGTATTCCATGAAAAACGAGTAATAGAATCAAAGGATTCAAAAACCATCACTGCCAAATCAGAAGAAGAAGGATGCTTACCCACTTTAATATCAAATTTTTCAAATTTCTTAAATTCCTTAAGCTTCTCATTCTGAATAGATATCAATGGCACTGAATATACGACTTTACCTCCCTTCAAAATAGTATCTAATGCAGCCATCACACCTAATAATGTTTTACCACTAGCAGTGGGTATAGCTATAATATAATTATGATTATCCTCCAGAAAACCCGCATCCACCACAGCATTCTGAGCGGGATTCAATTCCTTTATTTGAGGATAACTCTCCTTCAATATACCTCTAATCTCAGGTTTTATAGACTCCATAACGATTCATTATTCCTTCATTTTTTTAACAACTTCAATCTCTGAAATAAGTGTAGATGGATACTGTCCATGTTCATCCTTCTCCACACTCTTCACCATATCCCAAACAGTTAAAAGACCCACACTAACACCCGTTAATGCTTCCATCTCCACTCCAGTCTTACCCATAGAATTCACATTAACAGTAATCATAATATAATCTCTTTCAACTTGGAAATCCACATCAACCCCGGTAATCCTTAAAGAATGACATAATGGTATAAGATGATGAGTTGATTTCACAGCATTTATAGCAGCTATTTGGGCGGTGGTTATTACATTACCCTTCTTAATCTCATCATTTTCCACTAATTTAATAGTATTCTTCTTTAAATATATTTTACCCCTAGCCACTGCAGTTCTACTAGTGACGGGTTTATCACCCACTTCCACCATCCGTACACCCTTAGATGAAAGGTGAGTTAAAGATTTATTTGCCATAATATACATTTACTCCATATAAATTAGGTTAATTCTAAGTATTTAAAAAATTTCAAATTTTGTAAATCATCATTAAAATTTTATAGGTTAAATAAAATAATGATTCAAATTATTATTTATTTTATTCATTTAACTGTTTATATTAATTATTGTAAATGAAAAAAGTTTTAAAATAAAGTAAAATTATTAAAAAAAATTTAATTTACTAAAATCTTCGATATAGTAATACTTTTCTTAAAATATTTTCAGATTATAAAATTTTGCTAAGGTACCGTTAAGGGTACTTTAAGGGATCTGGAAAAGAATTAATAGACGTTATTTTAATGTATATCGGATTCATAAATCCCCGATTCCCAGATTTTTTTTATTCAATTTTTCACATTTAATAGTAATACTTTTCCTAATTATTTACCAAAAAATAATATTTTCATAAACATTTCTACTTTACTGTGATTATTATTTTTTTTTATTTAATCATCTAAAAATTAAATGTTTATTTAAATTTTTTATCTCCTTTCTTATTTCTAGTACTTCCCTATCTTTTTTTATACTTGCATGAATTTTACAAATATAAGCGAGAACCTTAATCTATTTATCTTTGACTCTTCATTTTGAACATTTATTTTTTAATAAGGTATTTTTAATGTAGAATATTCCCGGGATTTCCTAAGGGCAGCATTACCCATCCTCTCTTTTAATTTATCATTCATTAACATTTTATCTAACGCACTTGCTAAAGCTATGGGATCACAGGATTCCACTACTAATCCAATATCACTAGTAACTAATCCTGGTATACCCCCTACATTGGTAGCTACCACGGGTAATCCCGCAGCAAATGCCTCCAGTAAAGTTATAGGGAATCCTTCGGAAGTACTGGGCAGGACAAAAACATCACCTGCAGGCATAATTTTATCAATATCCCGCCGTGCACCGGTGAAAAACACATCTTTAATATCCTCATTTACTACCATTTCCTTTAAATTCATCATTAAAGGTCCATCTCCCACAATTACCAGCTGAGCATCAGTTTTTAAAATTTTTTTAGCTTCCAAAAGATACTTTAAACCTTTCTGAGGAACAAGATTACCAACAAATAAAATTAAAGGCTTATTCTTATCAAGTTTCATATCCTCGATGAAATTAGTATCATTATCAGGTTTGTATTTCTCCACATCCACTGCATTAGGAGTAACCATTATCTTATCCGCCAAATCGTTAATATGGAGTTTAATAATTTTTTCTTTAATGGGTTCATTAACCACTGCTATATAATCCGTGTTTTTAAGCACATATATTATAAGTATTCTTAAAAGTGGATTAGAAGCTAAAATATTAATATCCGAACCATGCACTGTGACCGCTGTCTTTCGACGGGTAAAAATATTAGCTAAAATAGCGATTAAACCAGGCGGTAATAAGTAATGGGCATGTACTAGATCGATATCATATTTACGGGTGATGCTAATTAATTTTAAAGTGGCGGATATGAAAAAGAAGAATCCCCTTAAACCTTTAATATTAATGGTAGGAGCAGTTTCAACATGCACTCCATCATAATCATGAATATCCTGGTGAGGGTAAGTTAATACAATTACATTATCACCCCTTTTAACTAACTCTTGAGAGAGAAGGTAAGTATGAGATGATACACCACCAATATGGGGGGGATAATGACCTAAAATACACACGTTCATAATTTTTTTAACCACCCAAAAAATAGGATAAAATTGTTAATTATTATTTTAATTTAAATAACATTAAAAATTTTTATTTTAAATAAAATTATTGATAATTAAATAACTTCTAAATATAAATTTTTATTTTATAAAAGAAAAATGTATTTGAATATTTTAATTTTTAAAAGATACACTATGATTAGAGTTTAAAACAGTACCATCCATCTTCACTATAACAACATCCAACTCACCATGATATTTATCTTGACATCTCTCTTTCACAGCTTCAGCAATACTATTAAAAACAGTTTCAACCAAATTAACTTCATCTAAAAGATCTATCATCTCTTCTGTAGTATTTGAATTATAAATTTGATTAATAAGAATAGATGAAGCATTTTGCAGTGCAGCATGAGTGGATATTATTTCTCTACGACCATCAGCTATACGATGTTCAGTATTGAAAATCCCAGCAGCAATTTTAATAATTTTTCCAGCATGCCCTAAGAGAATTAATTGTTCAACATTCGCTTCGCTTGCTTCATGGAGCATGTAACCCACTAAATTTCCCATTTGGATTATCTGATCATCATCAACATCCAAAATATTTCGGGCGATTTTATCTCCAATATTACCCGGTACAAAAACAAGTTCCTTATACTTCTCAGCCACTGCCACATCTAATTGACATTTAAATGATTTTTGGTAGCTTTCCAAGTTCATGGACCGAGCTAAACCAGTGGTTCCTAAAATAGATATGCCACACATAATTCCCAATCTAGGGTTAAGAGTCTTCACTGCGACTTCCTCACCACGAGGAACAGATATAATTACTTCCACCCCTTTATTCGGTGGAAGTAAACTCTCCAAATTACTTCTGATCATTTTCTGTGGGATAGGATTTATAGCAGGTTGACCCACTGGAATTTGTAGTCCCGGTTTAGTGACTACCCCTACACCTTCACCCCCAGTTATGATTATCCCAGTTTTATCTGTGATTTTAATGTCAGCGAAGATCTCTAGGTTACGAGTTACATCAGGGTCATGATATGACTGTTTTATTACAGATGCTCTTCCATGAACATCTGTTAACTTCTGTGAGTTTTCAATGTCAATATCTAGATTCCCAATAGGAGTTTCAATTCTTACCTTATCCACCTTTTTATTTAAAACTTTAAATGCAGCTATTGCAGCTGCAGTAGCGGCGGTGCCGGTGGTAATCCCATAATCCGGTTCCTTTTTATTTATAAGTTTATCTGCCATTTAATCTAAAAAAAAATTATTATATTTTATTATAAAATAAATTTATTTTTGTTCACTTAATTCAGCTTTCAAGGCTTCAACTAACTCTTCTTTAGTAGGTGCACCGACAAATTTAACTACACCATTCAATGCTATAGCAGGTACTGCCATGAGATTGTATTCAACGGCTTTTTCCCGATCTGACATTATATCTATTTTTTCAACTTCTAAGTCATCTGGCATTTCTTTTTTCACTTCTTCCACTAACTCTACAGCCATGGGACAGTAAGGGCAAGATGGGGATGTAAACACTTCAACTTTTACTACCATATTTTTCACTCTCCATTTTATAATTAGAATAAAAAATTTATTTTATATATTATAATCTGTCGATAAAACCATATAAATCTAATCTATATCATTATATTCTACAACAACTACAGAGGATAGATTAAAATAGATTAGAAGTCGTTTAAAATGTTAAAATAAGTAAGTTGATAATCAATTTGTCAGGTTTTAAATTTTTGGAATAATTAATATGTAATTTCTAATATTTTTTTTAATTACCTTTATTTCAAAATTAATTTTAAATAGTGAATTAAATGTTTTTGGTAAGAATAAGATACTGGAGTCCTTTTGAGGAACTCCAGTATTTATTATCAGGCCGAATATTAAATTTTATTGGAGGCGGATAAAAAGGGATTCGGCCATGATCGTTAATTCATTACAGATATTAACTGTATTTTCTTAGATAATTTCGCGTAATTCATTTTTAAAGAGGAAGTCAATATCAGTTTCTATTATCTTCATTATAGAAGCATAAGATTAATTTCCTTTTTTTTTGGCTTGGATTTATTCTATTTCATCATTTCTTAGATTTTGGAATTGAGTTTTTAATTTTTGAATCTTTCTCTAAGACTCGTAATCTTTCTGATAGAAATTCGAGTACTCGTCTTTTCTCATTGAATGAAATATTTTTCTTAGATAGCATGTTAATTAATTCTGTTATGCTATTAAAAGGAGTAGGTGCCTGATTTTTCATCTATTAAGATGATGTCTTTTTTCCGAGTTCTTTTGATATTGATACGAATACTGCACCCCATACTTTTCCTTTATCATTTTTTAAGTCGATGGAACTTGAGAATTTATTTTCTATTTTTTTATTCATCTTTAATTCATCTTAATACACCTTACTTCACTATAATTTAAATAGTTTTCGCTTTACTTAATAATAATTTATCGCAAATATAAGACCCCTACCCAAAATAATATTAAAAACGTGAATCATAAAATAAAATAACATAAAAAAACCTAGAAAGTCCCATAATTCAATATAATCAAAAAATTTTTAATACTATTCATAAAAAACATTAAACTCTAAAGGAGAAAGGGGGAAATATGAGTGCTGGAGACACCATTAAAATTTTATTAGTTGAGGATAATCCTGGAGATTCTTTAATCATACGGGAAATGCTGAAAGAAACTGAATACACTCAATTTAAATTAATTCATTCCCCTAAATTAGAAGATGGATTAAAAAATCTGGAAGAAAATAAATTTGATGTAGTTATTCTTGATTTAAATTTACCAGATAGTGAAGGCTTAGAAACATTCCTCCAAATCCTCGGTAAACATCCAGAACTCCCTATAATAATATTAACCGGATTATCTGATGAAGAAATGGGCATTGACGCTGTAAAACAAGGTGCACAGGACTATCTAGTTAAAGGAGAATTCAACGGAAAACTCTTAGCACGATCCATCAACTACGCAATTGAACGTAAAGGATTAGAAGGATTATTCAGTTACCATATTAACCGTGATGAATAAAAAAAAAAATTTTATTTATTTTAATGAAATATAGCAGATTATTTTGATATTAAATTCTAATTCTAAAAAAAAAATGTTATTTAATCTTTATAAAGGATTTAAATTATATAATATATAATAATAAACATAATATTTACTCGTTAAATTTCATTTATTAAAAAAAAGGTTAAAACATTTTTTTTTAGATTAAAAAATTTGTTTTTTTGATTGATATTCTAGCACCTTTTATCTATAATATCTAACAATTTTATTAAAATTTTTTTAAATAAATATGAAATTTTTCGATTATTTAATAAATAATATTTGCAGTAAGGTGATGTTTTGAAAGTAAAGGTTAGATCCCCCGGTTCAGCTACAGTAATAAATGCCATATCAACTGGCTGCGGCTCTGCATTTGGTATCCAACTTTATATTACAGTAGAAGCAGAATTAACATCTAATTCAAAGATAACTTGTAAAACTGAAGAAGATGTAGATACATCTTTAATGCAAATTTGTGTAGATAATGTTTTAAAGAAATTTCAAATCGAAAGTGGAGTTAAAGTTAAAACAAAATCTAATCTTCCCATTGCATCCGGCCTCTCCAGTAGCAGTGCCACCTCAAATGCTGTAGTGTTAGCTACCATCCATGCTTTATTAAATACCTATGAAATTAAACCTAATACTAATATAAGTTTAGATGATATGGAGATCATTAATTTAGCTGTAGACTCTTCATTACAAGCGGGAGTAACTATTACTGGCGCTTTTGATGATGCTAGTGCCTCTTATTTGGGAGGTTTAACCATCACTAATAATTTGCAGCGTAAAATTATACGAAGAGACAAGTGGAATGAACATAATATATTAATATATATGCCTGATAAAAAGTCACTTACCAGAGATGCTGATGTAGCTAGGATGAAACTCTTAGCACCCTGGGTTAAATTAGCCTTTAAAGAAGCATTAAAGGGTAATATTCATCAAGCATTAACATTAAACGGATTTTTATATTGTACCGCTTTACATTATAATCCAGATATAGCATTAGATGCGTTAGAAGCTGGCGCAGTAGCAGCAGGTCTTAGTGGAACCGGTCCATCATTTGTAGCGATTGCAGATGATAACAACTCCCCTTTAATAATGGATGCTTGGAAATCTTATCCTGGAAAGGTTATAAGTACTAAAGTTGATAATCAGGGTACTAAGGTGATTACAATATGAATAAGTCAGAAGCCCTGAAACTATTAATTGATTCTAGATGTAAGATTGATGAAATTGATGATGAATTAATTAATCTTATAATTAAAAGAACTAGTTTAGCTACGGATATAGCCTCTGCCAAAATGGTTCTAGGTAAAGATATTCATGATGCTGATAGAGAAATTTATATCCAAGATAAAATTAAAACTTTAGCTAAAAAGAAGAATATTAATGAGGTTAGTCTTATAAATATTATGAATATACTAACTGATTTAAATAAAATTGAACAAAAAAAAATTTTAGAGAGGTAAAAAATATGGGTAATATTAGATCATCATTTATAAAAAGAGTAAGTAAAGAGTTAATTGAAAATTATCAGGGTAAATTCACTAAAGATTTCGATGAAAACAAGAAATTAGTCGAGGAATTTACTACAGTTAGCACTAAACATTTAAGGAATAAAATAGCAGGTTATGTCACTAGATTAGTTAGTCAATAAAAAAAAATATAATTTATATTAATTTTTATTTAATTTAAAGCGGTGAATCACATTGGATATAATTGTGGTCAAATTCGGTGGAACATCCATTGGTAGTGGAGAAAAAATTAAAAAAGCAGCCGAATCAGTGGTCAAAGAGTATATGAAAGGTTCTAAAATAGTGGTTGTAGTGTCAGCTATTAATAAAACCACTGATGAGATATTAAGTATAGTTAATGAATCCATAGGTGACTCAGTTAATGAGAAGCAGTTAGCTGAAATAGTCTCCATGGGTGAAGTTACCAGTGTGAGAATATTCTCATCCACTATTGAATCATTGGGTGTTAAATCTGAATATCTTGATCCATTTAAGGATAATTGGCCTGTAATTACTAATAGTAATTATTTAAATGCTAAAGTAGATTTTGAAGCCACAGAGATTAAGTCACAGGAGATTTTAAAGTTATTAGATCAAGGTATTATACCAGTACTCTGCGGTTTTATAGGTAAAGATCATAATGGTAATGTAACTACCCTCGGTAGGGGTGGAAGTGATATTACTGCATTCTTATTAGGTCACGCTCTCAAGGCTAAGGAAGTGATTATCGTAACTGATGTGGGTGGAGTAATGTCCACTGATCCTAACAAGCTTCAATCCGCTAAGAAGCTTGATAAAATATCAGTTGAGGAAATGAGGGATTTAGCTACTCACGGTGCTCAAGTATTACATCCTTATTCATTGAAATATAAGGATCCCTTAATTAATGCTAAAATTATTGGTTATGAGCATGGTGATCTCTCAGCTATTGGAACAGAGATTATAGGTCCCTCGGAGAATGAAATGATTAAAACTACAGCTTTAAATGAAGAACCCATTAGTGTTATTGCAGTGGTGGGTGAAGAGATTTTAACTAAAAGTGGAGTGTTAGCCGACCTCACGAAAGCATTATCAGATAATAAGATTAATATTTATGGTATATCCACTGGTCAAAATAGTATAACGATATTTGTGGATAAATCCGTAGCAGATAAGGCTCATGAGATATTGCATGATGTAGTGGTGGAGAATAAAGATTTAAGCAGTCTCAGTTTGGGTAGGGAAATAGCTATGATTACAGTTGCTAGTCAGGATTTTATTGACACTCCCGGTATAATTACTAGAATAACCCAGCCTTTACGTAAAAAACATATTAATATTGTAGAGATTTCTTCAAGTCAAACTAGTGTAGTTATTTTTGTGGATTGGAATGATGGTAAGAAAGCCTATGGAATGGTGAGGAGCGTCTTGGAATGAAATTGGAAGGTACAATAGTTGCAATGGTGACTCCATTCAACGATAAGGATGAAGTAAATGAAACTGGAATAAGAGAGAATATAAATTATTTAATAGAACGGGGTGTAGATGGTGTATTAGCTGCAGGAACCACTGGTGAATCTGCTACCATAACTCATGATGAGCAGCGGAAAATGATTGACATCATGGTGGATGAAGTTAATGGTAGAGTTAAATGCATTGCCGGAGCAGGTAGTAACTCATCTAAAGAAGCATTAGGATTGGTGAAGTATGCTGAATCAGCTGGTGCAGATGCAGCTTTAGTGATAACCCCGTATTATAATAAGCCACAGCCACATGGATTATATATGCATTATCGTATGCTAGCAGAATCCACTAACATTCCATTAATAGTATATAATGTCCCTTCACGAACCGGGACCGATATTGATGTGGATACCATTGCTAAAGTAGCGGAATTAGATAACATTATAGCTATTAAGGAAGCGAATCCAGATTTAGATAAAGTAAGTCAGATTATGAAGAAGTTAGAAAGTGTAGATAGTGAATTCCGTGTAATATCTGGTAATGATAATCTAACTTTACCTATGATATCACTCGGAGCTAAAGGAGTTATCAGTGTTTTAGCGAATGTTGACCCCGCTAGAATGAGTAAATTAGTGCAAAGTGCATTAGATGGTAATTACACTGAAGCAATGCGTATTCATTATGAATTATATGATTTAATGAAAGTATTATTCATAGAATCCAACCCTGTGCCAACTAAAGAAGCATTAAACTTAATGAATCGTCCAGCAGGTCATATACGTATGCCATTAGGTTCCCTGAAGGAAGAGAATAAAAATAAACTCCAAAAGGTTCTCCAAGATTTAAAACTAATATAAAAAAACAAATATTAGTCCTTAAATTCTTAAATCAAATTTTTCTTTTTAATTCACTAAATTTTTTTTATAATATTTATGAATTCACTTTCAAATATAAAATTTTATAAAAGAAATATTATTAAGGGGAGATGAATAAAAAAATGTTTAAAGTCACGGTAACTGGTGCAGCAGGTAGAATGGGTAGTAAAATCATTAAAACCATCCAAAAACAGGATGACATGACTATTGTAGCAGCAATAGAATCACCCGACACTCCACTCGAAGGAAAAGATATTGGAGAAGTAATTGGAATAGGGAATATTGGAATTAAAATCACCCCTGCCAATAAACTAAATGACATTCTAAAAAAGGTTAAATCCGACATATTAGTGGATTTCACCATAGCCGAAGCCGCGGTAAATACAATAAAAACAGCAGCGATTAACAATGTAAATTTAGTAATAGGAACCACCGGTTTCACCGATGACCAAATGAATATAATAAAAGAAGCTATACAACAATATAAAGTAAAAGCAGTAATAGCTCCCAACATGGCAATAGGGGTTAATGTATTCTTCAAAGTAATAAAAGATTTAGCACCTCTACTATCAGAGTATGATATAGAAATAATTGAAGCTCATCATAAGCATAAAGTTGATGCACCCAGTGGAACCGCAGTTAAAGCCTTCCAAATAATCAAAGATGAATTAGAAGATGAAAAGAAGAAAACATGCATCTACGGAAGACAAGGATTAACTGGAGAGAGAACCACCAATGAAATAGGAATGCATTCCATACGTGGCGGAGACATTGTCGGTGACCATACTGTGCTATTTGCTGGTGATGGTGAACGCTTAGAAGTAACACACCGAGCCAGTAGTCGGCAAGCATTCGTAAATGGAGTAATAAAAGCCATAAGATATATACCCCAAGCAGAAGAAGGTAAAGTAAGTGACATGGCAGATGTACTCGGCTTAAAATAAAAAGAAAAAAATAATATTAATAAAAATAGGTGATTAATTTATGGTGAATGTAGGAATTCTAGGATCAACCGGAATGGTAGGGCAACGTTTCATTGAATTATTAGGAGATCACCCTGATCTCGAATTAACCACCCTCACCGCTTCCCCCAGATCTGCAGATAAAAAATATGAAGACGCAGTAACCTGGTATCTAGACTGTAAAATACCAGAAATAGCCCGCAACATAACCATTGTCGAAACTGACCCTAAAAAAATGAAGGATGTAGACATTGTATTTTCAGCATTACCCGCAGACATTGCAAGAGTAATTGAACCCAAATTCGCTGAAGCCGGAATGGTAGTAGCATCCAATGCCGCTGCAATGCGAATGGAACCCGATGTACCATTAGTTATTCCCGAAGTAAACCCTGAACACTTAGAATTAATAGAATTACAACGTAAAAACAGGGGATGGGATGGATTCATAGTAACCAATCCTAACTGCTCCACCATCGCTTTAACTATGACATTAAAACCACTCTACGATCAATTCAACCTAGATAAAGTTTACGTCTCCACCATGCAAGCCGTATCCGGCGCAGGATACAATGGAGTACCCAGTATGGCGATTGTAGATAACTTAGTGCCCTATATTGGTGGCGAAGAAGAAAAAATGGAAAGTGAAACCTTACAATTACTTGGTGAATTAGATGGGAATACTATTACCCCTGCAAATTTTGGTGTAAGCGCCTCCTGTCATCGAGTAGCTGTCTTAGATGGGCATACTGAAGCAGTTTTCATTGAAATGAATGAAGAATTCATTGTTGATGAAGTTAAAAGATCTTTCCATGAATTCGAGGGATTACCTCAAAAACTTGACCTCTACTCCGCACCAGCAGCACCATTACTCATAAGAGAAGAAGAAAACAGGCCACAACCACGCATGGACCGTAACGCTGAACATGGAATGGCTGTAACCGTCGGAAGAATCCGGAAAGATAAAACTTTCAATAAAACCCTTAAATATATATTAGTAGGTCATAACACTATTAGGGGAGCAGCAGGCGCTTCTATACTCAATGCGGAACTGATAAATGAAATAATATTATAAAATATATTTTTTTTTATTCCCCTCATATTTGTTAAAAATAGGTTTTCAATTTTTTTTTTTAAAACTTAAATTTTATTTTTTTTTAACCTTTTATACCTTTCAAGTTTAATGTAAATTAATTTAAGTTAAGGATACTTACTAAAAGTTTAAAGGTTTATAATTACATAAATCATAATTGTGAAATAGTTATGGCTTTCTATAAGGATACTGAAAGAGAAAAATTAAGACAATTAGTGAAGGCTTGTCTTCTTGAGATTAGTAAATTAAAAATTCAACTTAAGAAGTGTCAGAAAGAATCCTCTCAAAAAACAAGTGAAAATCAGTCTATAAAAGAATTAAAGATAGAATCACAAAATAAAATTGATGAAAAAGATAGAATATTAAAAAATAAAGATGATAAGATAAATAATTTACGAGATCTCCTCCAGAAGCAGGATAAGCAGATTGAGGAATTAACGAAAGTGAAATTACATTTTGATGCAATAACTGCTAAACCTAAAACTGATTTAACTTCCTTTCAATCCCAAATATATCTATTATTACCTGAAACTGAAAGTACCCTAGATATTTACTCCGTAATTTAGAGAGAAAAGGCTATTGTCAATCACGCACTCATAATAATCAGATTTACTGGAAGAAATTAAATAAATAAAAATATTTTTTTTTATGATGAATTATAAAACCCTTAAAAACTTATTGATCATAATTGGAGTATTATTATTCATTCAATACTGGCTAGGAATGGTAATTAACTTATTCGCTGTAATACCTAAAACAATACCATTAAACTTTTTAAATTACTCCGGAGGATTAGAAGTCCTCGCACACATCACAAATGGATTCCTAATCCTAATAATTTCCGTTGTAATGATTATTTATAGTATAAAAGTAACTAATTCAATTTATAGTAAATTAACAATCATAGCCACATTATTTATCATATCCGCTATAATAACAGGTTTAATCTTCATCCTAGAAGGAATGAATAACAGTTTTTCAATTGCTATGGCTATGATATTCATCTCCACTTACACATTATACTTCTACTTATTCATTTTAATAATTAAAGCAGAAAATCAAGCTAAAACTTAAAAAAAATTTATTTATTAACTCTATTTTTTTATATATAACTTGAAATTTTGTAAATAAAAGAATATTTTAAGATAAAACTAGTTTTAAATAAATATTAAGTATCATTATTCTTAAATAAAAAATAGAAATCTTATTTTACTATAATATAACACCGTATTCCGTGAAATAAATATATTTAACCGATTAAAGACTAAGAT
>JACWMK010000039.1 GCA_015661405.1 Methanobacterium sp. | reverse complement strand
TCTGACAAGATTTTGTTTTTCTCAATTAAAGCTTTTTCTTCACCTTGTAACAAAATTGAGCTACTTTTCTTTTCAGCTTCTTCTGTTAAAGCTTTAGCTTTAATTTGAGCATCAGATACTATACTTGAGACTATCTTATCTGTCCCGTTGCTCATTTCTTATCCTCCAAGAATTCCACCGAAAACCATTAAAAGTATAGCAATCAGGAAACCGTAAATTGCTTGTGTTTCAGAAATTGCAGTGAATATAACACCCCTAGCAAACATGTCAGGATCTTCTACTACTGCTCCTGCAGCAGTTGATGCAGTTATACCTTGACCCATTCCAGAACCTAAACCGGCAAATCCAACTGCAGCACCTGCTCCAATTGCCACTAAACCGGCATCAACACTTAATCCTTTACCTCCACCTAATAATCCTGAGAATACCAGTAATAATATAGCAATCAGAAAACCATAGATAGCTTGTGTTTCTGGAAGAGCAGTGAATATAAGAGCCCGGGCAAACATATCCGGGTCTTCTGCTACTGCACCTACACTTCCTGATGCTGCTATTCCTTGTCCTATACCTGATCCTAATGAAGCCATACCGACGGCTACACCTGCGCCGATTGCTGCTAAAGCTGTTCCTAAAACTACTTCAACCATTTTTTTTACCTCCTAATATTAGTATATTTTCTTCTTGCGCGGAAAGCCTTAAATTTGTGACCTCCGCCTATGAAAAATTGACCAAAATATTCAACATAATGTAAACGTAAAGCGTTTATAAACGCTCCTAAACTCATAAAGAAACCTACAGCTATATGTCCAAAGATGAAAATTATGGGAGCTATTATGAGTCCTAAAATGGGTATCATAGATCCGGTTATTTGGGTTAATATATTAACTGTCATAGCCATTCCTCCAGTGGAAAGACATAATGCTAGGAGCCGACTGTATGACAAGATTGTGCCTATGAAACCGAGAATATCCATGAAACCTAACACGCCATTGAAGAACATTAGCATAGCTATGGTTGCTATGAGGAAAGGTGCTAAAACATACATTGATCCGGTTATTACAAATAATGCTATACCGACTATAAGGATTAACCAAGGCACTTGTGAACCAAGTGCATCTCTAGTTGCTCCTATTTTAAAATTATTATAGGTACCCACAGATAACCCAATGAAAATGTGAATAAAACCCACTAATAAAGCAATAATTAAAATATTTTGTGGGAATACAAAGGCGTTTACTGACGGTATTATTAATGGATTATTTACTGGTATAAAATCACCTAAGGCACCTATACCGAAAAGATTGCCTATAAAACCATTAGTAATATCTCCTAAAATCAATGTCCAAGCACCACATGCTACTAAAATCAAACCGAAACTTTTCATTATCTTATTATTCTTTCCTAATCCTAGGATAATTATAACACCTATAATTAGATCTACTAATCCATATCCTGCATCTGTAAGACAGAATCCAAAGAAAAAAGGGAATACTATAGCCATTAGAATAGTCGGATCAAATTCTCTGTAACTTGGGGGAGAATACATTTTCACGAACAATTCATAAGGTTTGGCAAAACTAGGGTTATCCAGATGAATTGGTATATCATCTTTTTCAATATCTGGATCAGAAACTTCAACCACTGAATTTCCTTCAGTAGAATCTTCAATAATATCCAGAGCTTTTTGCAATTTTTTCTCGGTTACCCAGCCTTCTAACATAACAGTATTATTTGTTTCACCAAATGAAGTGGATATTTCACTCCGTTGTTTCTCTATTTCTAGTTGCTCTTTATAAGCTTTAAATTCAGGAAACCATTCTGCAGATATAACAGCTAAATCTTTTTCAATTGATTCTCTTTCTTGGTTTATGGATTCGATTCGTGAATCTGCTTCTTTTATAATGTCACTAGGTTTTCCAGATAATCCTGAAATCTCAAATTTTTCGAAATCCACTTTCCTTAATATATAGGAAATTTCATCTTCGAGCTTATTTAGAGAAATTAAAATGAGATTTTTAAAATCTTTTTCATCGGCATCATAATCGAAAACTACAATTTCATCGCTCCTTAAAGTTTTTAAATTTTCTTTAAATTTTATTAAAGATTCATCACTTATTTTACCAAGGATAAATGATGCATGATTTAATTCTTGTAAATCAGCTAGATCAATATCTATATTTATTAAATTTTCAGCTACTTTATGTGCATTTTTTAGTTTAGTTTTTTCAGAATCGAGGTTATTTAATTTTTGAGAGAGTGGATTTGTTTTTGATTCAACTTTTTCAATTAAATCTCCCACTTTATTTAAAAGTTCTTCAACACTCAGATCTTCCATTTCTTTTTTTTCGATAGCAGGAGGGTTTATAAAACTTTTAACAAGGGGCATTATGCCGGTTTCCCGCTCACGAACAGATTTTAAGAAATCTGTAATGCTGCTTGTTTTCATTAGAAGAGAAGAAACTTTACCCAGATAAGGCGTGGCTCGCCCGGGTTTGAATATTTGTTTCCACTCCGCATCTTCTTGTATACGCTCGGATATATCCTGGATTTGTACAATACTCGCTTCATGAAGTGAACGCACTGCAGAATCGGTGTACTTATCTAAGGTTATTATACTGAGCTTCTTCATAGTTGCTGGTCTGAACATGATGTTCACTTATAAAATCTTTTTTACTATAACTTCTGCACCGTCTTCAATCTTATCAGCGGCTTTTTTCTTCATTAATTCTATTTTTTCAGTAGTTTTATTAGAAATTTGATACGCTTCTTTTTGGACTTTAGTATCAGATTCGAATATAATTTTTTCAGATTCAAGTTGTGCTTCTTCTTTTGCTTTCTCTATAACCATATCTGATTTAGATTCAGCTTCTTCTATTAATTCTGAAGATTGCTTCTCTGTATCTTCAATTAATTTATCAGCGTCATTTTCGGCCTTTTTAATGGTTGTAATAGCTTCCGATATCGTTGTCATTTTATCACCATAATATTCGAGAATTTCTTGTATACTATATATATCTTTTACTATTTGATTTTCAATAATGATTAATCATTATAGTTATTATCGATTTTAGGATGATGTAATCCCTTACTCAAAATTCTTTCTTCAACACCATTATAGTAAATCTCGTCTACCCCAAAAAACTTTCTAAATGGAGGTTCTCTAGTTTTTTCTTCATATATATGAGAAATTAAGCCAGGAAGCCTTCCAATCATAAAAATTCCCGACCCTACTTGCCAATCAAAAGCCATATCTGACAGAATTCCCGCATTAGCACCATCCACATTCATCTTGATACCTTTTATCTCAGAAATAATCTCTTGTATAGCAAGTGCTAATTGAGTATGAATACCACAAAAACCATATTTCTGGGCTACTTCAATGAGTTTAGGTGCACGAGGATCCATATCATGATATCGATGCCCGAAACCCGGTATTTTACGATTATTCTGAATAAATTTCTCAATCTCGACTTCAGCAATCTTTTTAATGTCTTTAGGAGAATCTATAGATCCTGTATAATCTTTAACTCCTTCTTGCAAAAGTTTCATACAATTTTCCAAAGCGCCAGCATGATGTTTCCCAAATGATAGAATACCTCCAGATACACAGTTGTTTAAGGGAGATCCAGTAGAAGCCATTAGTCGGGCCACTTGGGTGCTAGGTGGGGTTACTCCATGATCACTGAATGATACTAAAATTGCTTCAAGCATCATAGCTTCTTTTTTGGATGGTAAATTGCCAATTATTAGTAAATAAATCATTTCGGGAAATGATAAAGTTCCAATTAGATCCTCTAATGGATATCCTCTAATAGAGATTTTATTCGATTCTATCCTAGTTATGGAGGTTTTCCATTTAGTACTCTTGAATTTAAGTAACTTTTCTACACTTTCTCTTCCAATCGCCATTTATAAATCACCACAAAACATCTGATTAAAGATTAAACGATGATATTCTCGGTTCTACACAACAGCATGGTCTCATGCATAATATACGAACTCCACTGGCCCTTTGAGGCCCTATTTTAACTAAAGATCCTAGGGCAGTTACTAAACCACCCATACCTAATGCTCCAATATCAGAAGTATTTATCGATTGAGTTATTTTATTTTCTATTTCGGACTGTTCTTTGAGGTTTCCATATATCATAGCTTTAAGCATCAGAGTAGATGCTTCAAAATGGGTTCTACCAATACCAACAGCTGGTATACATGGAGTACAACCTAATTTTGGAAGTTCTGAAGTCATATAATTTATCACTTCTTCAAATACTTTCTCATGATCTCGTTTATGAAAAACTCGGTATGTAATACCTCTAATCTCGGGACCACCACCCAACATGAGAATATGGATTTTAACTTTTTCTGGGTTTCCTCCTAGATTCATTTCATCGATTATGAATGATGGAGATATTACCTTACCAGGATCTGCATATAAACCCCTTTTCTGTTCAATTCTATCAATTCCGTCACCTTTCACCGCCATAGGTCTTCCGGGGAGCTCGTTTAAACCTTTCTTTATACCATCTTTTATCTGTCTTATAAAGTTTACGGGTAAAGAAGCATCTCTTCCAACTTCCACAAAAACATGGGGTATACCGGTATCATCACAGAGAGGTACTTTATTTTTATGAGCTATACGAGCATTTTGTATTAAAAGTTCTAAAATCCAGTAAGCTTGCTTATTAGTTTCAATTTCCAATGCCTTTCGGTAGGCATGTATTTGATCCTCACGGAATGTGGTGCTTGCCGTAATGACAGCTTCTTTAACTTTATCAATTAAATTCATTTTTCTATTTACACATCCCATTTATTTTACTGTGAGATTTTTTTTATTCCTTAAATTATACTATTATTGTTTAAATTTAATTAATCTAAAAAGTTTCATTTTTTTTATTTGATTCGTTCCGGTATTGCTAAATCCTTGGCACCTTTTTTAGAGGATACTGCATCAGGATAGTAACGATTAATCATACTTTTTACTAGTTGAACTTGTCTAATACGTTCTGCTGCCTCTTTTTCAGTGGTTTCATATCCATGATGTTTTGCTATGGCTCCTCCAGTTTTAAGATAAACTGGTGCAGTAACTCTTATAATCTCGGGAACTTCGTAATGTCTTATGAAACCTCCGGAAGATTTAGGATTTTCTGTATGAATATCTATAGATATATTTATGGCATTTCTAAGAGAAGCCATCATATTTAACTGCAAATCTCTTACCGGATTGAAAGAATCAGCACCTATATTTTCTAATAACATTGCAGAAGCGGGATTACCATGACCCGTATGCGCAGAAACTTTAAAATGCATATTATCTGAAATTTCACCAGCATCTCTCATTTTACTAAGAACCCAGAGTAATCCCTCATCATAGACAACTATACCCCGAACTCCTAATTTTGCTGCTCTTTTCACATCCTCTAACGCATATAAAAGATTTTCATAACCTCTTAAACGATAACCTATTCTAGCTCCCTCCGAAGTTTGAGCAGAAGCGCTTGTATCATAGGTAGCACGAGGTCCGACACTTAAGAAAAGCTCTATTTTATTATTTATGGCCATTTCTACCATTTCATTGATTTCAGAGTCAGTTAAAAGCATTATGCCTTTGGTTTGGGTTACACGATGCACTGTAACGTCATATTCTTCAGCAGTATCCAACAAGGCTGCCATGGCTCCGGGTTTTTGAATTCCAGGCACTTCAAATCTGTACTGCGCACCATCTGGAAATCTCTTGATAGAATCTTCTAGATGATAATTACTATTTTTAATTCCTATGGATTGGAGAAAATCTGGAGTCCGCATTTTCATCATTCACCGTTGATTTATAAATTTTTTATTTCAAAGTTTGCAGTTTAATTAATATAATCATTGAATTTCTTCATAAAATCATTCATTTTATATGATTCCAAGTCATCTATCCCTTCCAAAACTTCTATTTCTACATTCGGATTCAAATCATGAAATTTTTTGATTATATCTATTTTATTTAATGGATTTTCAGGTTCACCATATGCTAAATTAACATTTTTCTCATATAATCCATTTTCAGTGTTTATTGTAACGGTGGCAGGTCGCTTATCAGGATAAAGTGCATCAAAATCTTCTTTATATTCTATAAATATCTTTTTCGATATTTCTTCAATTTCTTTCTTATCTTTATTTAAATTGAGATTATCTAATCTTAATTCATTTTTTAAAACTGCAATTGCTAATGATACAGGTAAACTCTGTTTAAGAGCCTCAACACTATGGGGATGATAATTATCATGTTCTGAAGCAATTTTATAAGTTTTTACAGTTATTTCCTGAATTTCTTCTATTTCTAAATTTTGATTATTTTCATTGATTATATGAAGTATAGCATCTATGCTAGAATGTAAATGTCTGCAAACAGGATAAATCTTAAAATAAATCTCCAAAATCCTAAATACATCCATATTAAATTCTATTTTTTTACAATTAATATCCGCCATAGCTTTTAAAAATCCTTCGTCACCTTCCAATATATTTTCAGCACCTGTAAAACCTCTTTCCGATAGCAAAGCAGATAATACACCGGATTGAGCTGCTTTACCTGCATGTAAATGTTTTCCCATAGATCCGGAGTGATCAGATTCTAGAAGACCTGCTGCTTGTGTTCCACCAAGTCCCAAAGCATTTATAGTTTGATCTTTATCTAATTTCAGAGCTTTAGATGCAGCAGCAGCAGCACCTAATGTTCCACAAGTCCCTGTACTATGAAAACCCCTATTACGGTGTTCTGGATTAACCATCATACCTAAAGTAATTGCTGCCTGGTATCCCACTATTATAGAACTTATAAATTCTTTTCCACTTATATTTCGGAATTCTGAGAGAGAAAGAGCTGCAGGTATTACACAAGCTCCAGGATGAACTTGTGCGTAACGGTGACCATCATCGAGATCAAGAGCATGGGCAAATATCCCATTAGTTAAACTTGCTTCCAGAGCATTGGCTTTCCCATGACCAATAACCGTTGATTGGTTACCTTCGCTTACAACGGTTTTTGCAATGATACCACTTTTAGTTTCAGATCCTCTTAAAGCCACACCAAGGAAATCTATAAAGCAGAGCTTAGATTGTTCTATAACCTTTTCTGGTATTTCATTATACTCAGTGCAAAGGATGAAATCTGCTAATGTTGTAGTGTTCATTACTCCTACTACTATGGTTAGTGGATAAACTTTTTGATCTTTATCTCATCCTTATCGATACAATATCATGTATTAAAATAATTAAGAATAATAATTGAAAATAAATAAAAAACTGAAAAATAGATTATTATATATTAGAATTATCTCTAATTAGAGGTTTGCTTAAATGTCTTCTAGCGGAGGGTGGAACTTCATAAAAACCTTTTTGTATACATCTTATAACTTCTATTAATTCTTTAGTACCATTTCTTAATTTAAAGCCACAATTCATACATTTATATCCTTTATTTTTCCCGGCAGACTTCATACGTTTACCGCATTTGCAAATAGGATTTCGAGATTCGTAAACTTTTGCCAGTTTTAAAACCTGAATTTTTTCTAGGTTCAAAGTCCCTTTATCACCAATTCCACCATACACTTCTAACAAATCCCCATCCTTTAAATTCTTCACTACATCCCGAAATCCTTTAGTAGGTTCATAAGCAGCGCAATCAATACTTCCTGAATCATCTTTCAACGTAAAAATAACATGACCACCTTCAATAATAATTGGTGAGTTTTCAACCTCCCCCTGAGCTATGTAACATTTACATTTATCCATCCTGGAGATATTGTCTATTTTTAATAGATGATGGTCTGTGTGTTGATTAGTTACATAAACAACTATTCGTTCAATAGGTTCGCATGTTTCCAAAATCCCATGAGCATTTATAACAGCTTCGGGTGTTTCACCCCTTATACCATATAATATGGGGCATGGTGTATGGGGTTCAATGGCAATATAATCTTCATCTTCATCTAAATTATCAAAAGTCTGTGGATAAGTTTTTTGATTCATTTCAAGAACAGATTCATAGTTTATTTCCCTTTTTTTACCATAATTTTCAGGGATTCTATATGCTAAGAGTTCATAAGTTCTATCTTCCAATGGATATCCTATGGCAGCTAAAGCCCCAATTATACCTCTCCCGTTCTTAAATTTATGGAATTGAGCACCAACTTGGACTGCTAGCTTTTGAGCATCATCAATGGTTACTATGTTTTGAACGGTTTTCATAGAATAGGCTTTAAGTTCAGGAGTGATTATGCCATTATAAAATATCACTCCAGGGTTAGTGTTTTCATGTTGTAGTTCGGAGAGATTTTCCACTTGATTTAAAATTAGCTTTTTTGCTTTTTCAGTTTCTTTTCCTGAGTTTAAAATTAATTTAAATGATATGGCACCATTTCCTCTGGTTTTGAAGGGTGCGAATGGATTTAAACGTATCAGACGGGGATGATCTTTTAGTTGGTAACCGTAATGTTTAAGTTCATCCATTACTAGAGCACCTATATAAGTAGTACACATTCCTTCACTAGAATCAGTGTCGTCAATACCAACATATAATATATTATTCATTGTTTCAGTTTTCACAATAAATTTTAATTCAACGTAAATTTAATTTTCTTTAATAAATTCAGTATAAAGGTGTTTCATTTGAAAGACGGTGTCTTCGTCCCCATGCACAGAGATCAGGTATTGTTACAGATAAATAAACTTTTATCTAATTATGGTTTTGAAACTTCTAATATATATGATAGAAGTTGTTTTGATATGGTTGCACGTCGTGAATTACTACTTCTTTTACTTAAGGTTTTTATAAACGTTGATGGTTTGAGCAATATTCATGCTCAGGAAATTAAAAAATTAGCTCAAACATTTCTAGGTTCTCCCTTAATTATAGGATTGAAATCTAAAACTGAGCCTTTAGAGGAGGATGTGGTTTATGAAAGGCATGGGATTCCGGTAATAGCTCCGGAAACATTACGTAACATGGTAGTTGATGAAGTTTATCCTGAGGTTTTAGCTGATCGGGGAGGGTACTATGTACCCATAGATGGTAACGTTATTAAAGAAATTAGAGAAAAAGAGAATCTTTCACTTAAAGATTTAGCAAATTTAGCCCATGTTTCTAGGGAAACAATTTATAAATATGAGCATGGAATAGTTCGAGCATGCCCTGAGACTGCTATGATTCTTGAAGATATCTTGAATATAAAAATAACTTTATCAATTAATTTATTTAAAAATCCTGAATTAATCCCTGAATCTGATAATGAAATTGTAAATGATACTCAAGAGCCTAAAGAATTAGTTAAATTAGGTTTTGGAGTTATTAATACTCAAAGAACACCTTTTGATGCTATTGCCCGGGCTAATTTTACTCATTCTGAGAATGATAACACTTTACTGACTAATTTGGAGAAAAAGAGGAATAAACAGGTTCTAAAGAAAATGGCTGTAAATGTTAAAGACTTGTCAGATGTCACTCAAAGTGAAGCAGTTTTTATTTTAGAGAATAAACGTAAAATGGAATGTATTGAGGGAATACCAGTAATTCACACTTGGGAAATGGATGAAATAGAGAATTGTAGAGAATTTTTACGTATTCTGAAAGAAAAAAGAGATTATAATTAAAATATAACTGATTTTAAAAAAAATTTGTTTAAAATAAGGATTTTAAACCAGTAGCATAGTTACTTATTTTAATATTATTAAAGAAGATTTAGATTAGATATTTATAGTTTTTAACTATTATTTTTTATTAGCTAGTAACTCAAAGGTTTCTATAGCTTCATCCTCTGATGCAACCCCCACTGTTATTAAATCAACAAAATCTGCTGTTTTTAAATAATTGAATGCATCATCAGGTGTTAATATTCCAGCGGCTAGAGTTTTATTAGCAATAATTTTTTTATCTAAACTTTTTATTAAATCACTAATTTCTGTGCGTTCTTTATCCATGAAAACATCTGTATCCATAAGATAACCGATTTTATTTAAAGGTATCATGTAAACATCAAATAAATCATGTATGGGTGAGTTTAAAAGCTTTTTAGTAGTGCGGAATGGAGTATGTGTAGCAAGTCCCGGAAATGAGTTTTTAGTTTTTATCATTTTTAAGTAATGACTTATAGTATTCCAGTCGTGACTATCAGTTATATCTGCATGAAGTAACATGACAGTTGCATCCAATTCCGCTAGGAGTTTGATATCTTCTTTCTCATTAGTAGATCGCACTGTACCTAAAATATTAAGCTGGCATCCTTCATCTATTGCCCATTTAACCGCTTCCACTACGGGAGGATAGGGTATTAACTGAATTCCATGAACTCCTAACTCATAAGCTTTTTTTATTATTTTTAAAATAGTTTCTGGTTGATTATATAGATCAAGTTGATATAAACGAGCACGATGCCCGAAATGAGTTGAGCCAATAAATGGAGAAGTGCCTAGAAGAATTCTGGGTATATCCATTCCAAGACTTTTTATATTTCCTTCAAACATTTTAATCGAATTTTTAGATTTTAAAAATTACTCCACTTGTTGAGCTGTCACTGCAGTTCCGTAAACTAATATTTCCTGCATTATATCTGAAATATCATTTGAGTCAAAACGTGCACTTATTATTGCGTTAGCTCCCATATCACGGGCGTGTTCAATAACTCTTTCAATAGCTTCATCCCTAGAATGAGCCATCATTTGTACGTATTCTTTTATCTCTCCTCCAAACATGGATCTTATCCCAGCACCTATTTGACCGCCAACACCCCGGCTTCGCACGGTAAGACCATAAACAAATCCATGAGTTCCAATAATTTCATATCCTGGCACATAATTTGAACTAACAATTATAAACTCGTCAATTGAAACCATAAAATCTAAACCTCCTAAGACATATATATAATTTTAGTCTAACTAAAATAAACTTAAAGTTATCCTTAAATTGATTACAGAATTATACATATAATTGTTATATATTAACAGTTGAAGATTACAGTAAATCCTAGTGGGATGGTGAAAAAAATGGATAAAATGAAGGTACTTATCGCTGATCAGATAAATGAAAAAGGAATTGACGAGCTTAAAGAAGTTGCTGAGGTAATTGTTCAAACTGACATTACCAATGAAGAGCTTATAAATTCTATCAAAGATTTTAATGCTATAATTGTGAGAAGTAGAACCAAAGTTACTCAAGAAGTTATAGAAGCCGCCAGCAAACTCAAAATAATCGCCCGAGCGGGTGTAGGCGTGGACAACGTGGATGTTCAGGCAGCTACCAAAAAAGGTATTATGGTGGTAAATGCTCCAGAATCAACTTCTATAACTGTAGCTGAACATACAATGGGTATTATACTCGCTCTGGCCCGGAAAATATCCATCGCTGATAAATCAGTGAAGGATGGAAAGTGGGAGAAAAATAAATTTATGGGCATGGAACTCGCAGGAAAAACTTTGGGTATAGTGGGTATGGGACGAATCGGAAGCCAAGTAGCGGCCCGATGTAAAGCTTTTGCCATGGAAATACTTGTATCAGATCCGCTTATAACAGAATCCACTGCTTCAAAACTAGGAGTAAGTATAGTTGACCTGGAAACTCTACTTAAAAATTCCGATGTGATAACTATTCATGTTCCTCTCACTGCAGAAACCAAGCACTTCATATCGATGAATGAATTTAACATGATGAAAGAAAATGCATTTATTGTAAATTGTGCTCGAGGAGGTATTATAAATGAGGATGACTTATATGATGCGTTATCTCATGGTAAAATAGGTGGTGCAGGTTTGGATGTGTTTGAAAAAGAACCTCCGGAAGATAATCCACTCCTGACTCTTGATAATTTAGTCGCTACACCACATATTGGTGCTGCGACAAGAGAAGCTCAACGGGATGCTGCAATAATTGTTGCTAAAGAAATTAAGAGAGTTTTCAACGGAGAATCCCCTAAAAATGTTATTAATATGCCTGTATTAGATCCGGAATCTTTTCGAATTATAAAACCATACCTTGAATTAATGGAAAAACTGGGTAAATTCATGGTACAGACTGCTAAAGGTCATATAATTGAAATTGATGTGACTTACTGTGGTGAATTAGCAGAATTTCCTAAGCAGGATATTTTAACCCGGACAATGCTTAAAGAAGTATTAAAACCTATACTTGGACAGATAAATCTGGTAAATGCTCAAAGCATTGCGGAAGCTAGGGGTATTATAGTTGTCGAAGGTAAAAGATGTGATTCAAAAGGATATGATAGTCTTATTAGAATTGGAATGAAATCTGAGGGTAATAATATAGTTGTTGAGGGAGTATTCACTAAGGAACCATTAATAGTAATGATTAATGATTATAAAGTCGATGTGGAAATTGAGGGAACCATGCTTATAACTTCTTATAAGGATATACCTGGAGTAATAGGGGTTATAGGTGTTAAATTGGGGGAGTATGGTGTAAACATTGCTAAAATGCAGGTGGGTAGAAAATCACCAGGTGGAGAAGCGGTAATGGTAGTGAAAGTAGACCAAAATGTTCCTGAAAATGTATTAAATGAATTAAAAAAATTAGAATATGTGTATGAGGCAGTTGCAGTGAATTTATAAAAAAATTTAAAAAACTTTTTATAGTAAATTTAAATTTTTAAATTCTTTTTTTCTAACAATTTATCTATACTATATTAAATTCTGTTCGTTCACCAAAACTGTTATATGCATTAATACTACTCTTATCGTAGGGTTGTGAGATTATTAAGTGAAAAACCCCATTTTTAGAGAAGAAATGTAAATCAGCATTAGAAGGGTTAGCATTATATCCCGGATGACTGTGAACAGAACCCACAGCATCATCAACTATAGGCATCATAAACACTTTCATTACTGCTCCTTGATTAGATGTCTCTCCTGGAAGAAATATGAGACCTGTAATGTGTAAAACTTCTTCTCTAACTTTTCCTTCAAGTAAGGCTACAAATTCATTAGGGTAAGCTTTTTGTGCAATCTGTAGCATCTCATTTACTACTTCATGATCAATGTGTACTTCATGAAAGATTTTTTTATTAGTTCCAAGGAGATAACTCATTAATCTTTGAAACACACTTTGTTCGTTCATAATTTTTTTTTAATATAAAACTAGTTTTATTACTAAAAATTATTTAATATGAAGTATTATTATAAATTTTATAATATTTGGTTAAGATGGAAAAATTCTTCATTAAAAACTGGCAATTCCCAATCAGTGATGGGTTTCCATCTTTTAGAAATGACATTTTCATTGGTTATTGGGTTATATCCATGTATTACTATTTTTTTCCTGTAAATACCTATTCCTCTTCGTTGCCAGAGTGGTGTGTCTGCAATATTTATGTCCTGTTCAAATAGTATCTCGTGAATCTGGTTGCTTTTCTTTTTATATAAAATTTGGACGGCTTCATCTTTACTATATTCTCGGCGTAATGTCCAGTAAGCATATCCGTTTAAACAGTTTATCCATGCCTCATTCTGCCTATTTTTAAAATAAGTTACTGTTTCTTCCGGATTTAAGAGAATTACACGTGAATCAAAGGATATGGGTTTTAAATAAATTTTTGGATTTTCAATTATTTCAGAAAATTCCTCATTATTTATAATATTACTAGTAAAAGTTCCAGATACGAAGCTTGCAAATATTGAATCCATTTTTTCTAAACGCCCTCTGAAGGGTATTTCGTTTAGTAGAATGTTTATTTCATCGGAGAATGTGTAAATTAAACTTGGAGAGAATTCCTTAAAAAATTCATGGCATGTGTTTATCATAATCTTTACGAATTCTAAATCGTAAGGTTTTTCAAGTTTTAGATCATGTGAAAGTTGGGAGAAATTCCTTCCGTCAATTCTTATAACTATTTTAGAACCGCAGGGAACTTTTAAATTTGAGAATATCTCATATTCTTTCATTATCATCATTTTCTAAAAACTAATTTGTTAACTATTTTTATTTGGATTGTCTAAAAAAAAAATTTCTATGTATATTTTAGAAAAAGTTGATTTATTTAGGAATTTGTTTAAGTGCCGATTCTTAAATTCTCATTCAAACTTTTAAGTAGTTTAATTGCAGAATAAGCTGCTAAAACACTTGTCTTCGGATTTATGGAACATCTCATATTTTGAGTGATGGTTCTAAATTCTCCAAAGTCCCCCACAATATGCACATAATGACTGTTGCGATCAACGTTCGGATCAGCTATAATCTTTACATTTACTTCTTTATTACAAGCAATACTTAGAGCGGCAGCCACATTAATGTTCATTGGGAATTTACGTACTGCATCTTTAGCTTCACCTTCATATAATATAGTTTCTTTATCCGCTGATATTCCAAGTGATTTAGGAGGTTTTCGTGTAACCAAACTCACTTCACTTATTTTACCTATGGAGGCAGCTTTAATACCATCCAAGCCAACAATAGCTCCAGATGGAGCATATATTCTGGAATTATTCTCCCTAGCTATGTTTTCCAAGTTTTCTCTAAGTTTTGAATCCATTAACGCCCCTATACTCATGATGATGACGTCTTTTCCTTTTTTAAGTATTTCTGGAATGATATCCACCACTGCTTGGGGTGATGCAGCTTCAATAACCAAATCAACGTGTTCTAACATTTCTTTTATATCTAAGACTACCCTACCATCTACTTGAGAAGCTAGGTTTTCCGCTCTTTCCATGTCACGATCATAAAAAAATTTTAGATCAACACCTAGTTTTCCTTCCACGGCAAAATTAGTGATTATATTAGCTATAGCGCCGCATCCTAATATCCCTACCTTCATTTTGAATTTCTTCCTACTGGGGGAGTGGTGATGTTGATGTTTCAGTTATTTCAGGGCTTATTAATAAAATATCCCCTACCGCTTGAACTCTATCGTAGGCCACATCTATAGTTCCTTCTTCCTGTAAAGGTCTTATTTCATCCCTTTCTGGAACTATATTTATGGTTGTTTTTATAACATCTCTAAATCCAACACTTTTTTTTTCCGTACTAGTTGCTACAGTTTTTAAAGTTGAAACTCTACCTTTTTTTATATTTAAAACGACATCTTGGATTCTTCCAACATATTTTCCCCGGGTTGTGTATACATCTAAATTGTACAGGGATGATAATTCTACCATTTTATCACCTATTTCTTTGTTGTTTGTATCTTTTCTATCTTCTACTTAAAGAAGATTGCCCTTTAGAGCACTTGATTATGTAACTAAATGTATAATTTAAAATATAACCAAATAACTTAAAAAACTCTATTACACTTAAACTTTATTACTGTAAAGAGAAATCGTACATTTAATTATATGTTAATATTTATTTAATATTAACATATTTTTTTTTATTTAAAGAAGTTAATAAATCGGAAGCTATTTTTTCTATAAAAATCATCTTTTAATTACAACTCTTTTACTCAAATTTAATTAATAATGAAATGGCTAAAATTCATTTAAATTAAATTATAAATGAAAAAAATATATGATGGAGGTAATCACATATCAAGGTCTTTTCTTTCTGTAACAGATGTTACACAAAAAGAGCTTTACCATATTTTTGATGGTATTAAAACCCTTAAAAAATCTATTAAGGATCGTAAACCTCTTAAAAACTTAGAACAGATGGTGGCGGGGCTACTTTTTGAGAAGCCTTCCACACGTACAAGGACAGCATTTGAAGTAGCTGTTCTTCGTTTAGATGGTAAGGCAATATATTTAGCATCTGAAAACTTGCAAACAAGCAGGAATGAATCCATAAAGGATACTGCTAGAATTTTAGGTGATTATTTAGATATTTTAATTGCCCGAGTTTACGAGCACGATACTGTATTGCAATTATCGCAATATGCTAATATTCCCGTAATAAATGGTTTAAGTGATCTTGAACATCCTACACAAGCAGTAAGTGATCTTTACACTATCTATGAACGTCAAGGATCTCTCCAAGGTTTGAACCTAGCTTATGTAGGTGATGGCAATAATGTTTGTAACTCATTACTTTTAGGTGCTGCACTGTCTGGGATGAATATGAAGGCAGCTTGCCCTCCAGGATACCAACCCCCAAATCAAATAGTTAAAAAAGCTCTTGAAATGGCTAAATTAACTGGAAGTAAGATTTCAATTGTGGAGAATCCCCAGGAAGCTGTTGGAGATGCAGATGTTCTTTACACGGATGTATGGGTTAGCATGGGTGAAGATATTGAAAAAGAACAACGAATGAAGGCTTTTCAGGGATATCAGATTAATGCAGCACTTTTAGAAACAGCATCTTCAGGGGCAGTAGTAATGCATTGTTTACCCGCACATTGTGGATTAGAAATAACAGAAGATGTATTGGAGGGAGGCCGTTCAATGGTTTGGTCTCAAGCTGAAAATAAACTTTACAGTGCAGCAGGATTATTAGACTTCATCTGTAATGAAAATTGAATATTAATTAACTTGGTTATAAAAAAATGACTGTAAAGATAAATGCAGAATGGGATCGCTTAAAAAGAGTAGCCGTCCACACACCAGGTATGGAAATGTATTTTGGACTTCTTGACCCATACTCATCACTTTATGAAAGAGCTTTCAGCCAATCAGATGCATTAAGGGAACATGAACTTTTATTATATACATTAAAACATGAATTTAAAGTAGATGTTATTCCTCTCAAGGATACTATTGTTGATCATGCTGAAAAAAGTAAAGTTATTCGAGAGAAGTTTGTGAAATTTGCACAGGATATGATCTCTCTTAATGGTAATAAACAGGAAGTTAAGCAAGCGCGGGAAGAAATGAATAAAAATAAGAATAAACTGGACTCAGATTATTACTTTAATACGGTGCTTCTCAACCCCTGCATTGGATTAGAGTCTAGTGAAGGAATTAGGATGATTCAACTTAAGGTTACAGAAAGAGAACCTCTTTCTAACCTTTACTTTATGAGAGATCAGCAAGCAGTGACTGATAAAGGACTTATAATTTCAAAAATGTCCAAACCGCAAAGGCAAAGGGAAACTCTCCTTACGAAATTTTTTTGGGAAATTCTCAAAAAACCAATAATCCATGAAATACAATCTCCCGGAACATTTGAAGGTGGTGATTTCATGCCAATGGGAGAATTCGCCTTGATAGGTATGGGAGATCGTACTAATAGAAAAGGCGTTGAACAAATGTTAGAGTATGGTGTAGGGTACGATGAGATAGGCGTTGTCCACCAGCCTAATCATCCACTTATACCTGGTGATAATAGGGATCCTATGGTGAATATGCATCTTGACACATACTTTAACATAGTTTCTAAGGAAGTTGCAGTAGGTTGTGAACTATTACTTAAAAATGCTATGGTAGAAATTTATCACAAAAGCGATGATGGATACATTAAAACTCCAGAGGAGGTTAATCTCCATGATTACATGTTATCAAAGGATTTTGATATTATTAACATTACAACTTTGGAACAGATGGCTTATGCATCCAACTTTCTTTGTATAAGAGATGGAACTATACTGGCTGTTGAAGTAGACCGTGTAATAAAAAATGTATTAGAAAAGCTTAGAGCAAAAGCTATAGCAGAACCACATCGATATAAAAAACTATTTAATCAAGCGAAGAAAGATTACAGGGAGCTTCGTTTGCATGGACAATTTTTTCCTCACAAAAAGGAGATTTACCAGCATGATGTAGATGCTTATCCATTGAATCTGGTTAACCTAACTGGAGGATATGGTGGAGCTCATTGTATGTCATGTGCATTAAAACGTAGCTAAAAAATTGATCTTCCATCCATTTTACTAAAACTAAGGTTTAACGGATTAATGGAGAGATAAGGAGACTAAAAAGAAAATGAAAAGAACCATGGTGGTATCCTTAGGTGGAAATGCTATTCTCAAGCATACAGAGAAAGGTACAGCACAAGAACAATTTAAAAATGTTTATGAAACTAGCCTTTATATAATAGAATTGATAAAAGAAGGCTATCATATTGCTATTACACACGGTAATGGGCCACAAGTTGGTGATATTCTTCTAGCCTATTATCAGGCTAAAGACATCCTACCTCAAATGCCTTTAGATGTTTGTGTGGCACAATCCCAAGGCATGATAGGTTACATGCTTCAATTGTCTTTAAAAAATATATTGAATAAATTTCAAATGGATAAATCAGTGGTAACTTTGCTTACTCAAACTTTAGTTCATCAAGAAGATCCTCAGTTTGATAATCCTACCAAACCAATTGGTCCCTTTTACACAGCATTAGAAGCTACAAAACTACGAAAAGAACGTGAGTGGATTATTGTGAATGATAGTGGAAGAGGTTACCGCAGAGTAGTTCCTTCCCCATTACCAATTGGATTTGTTGAAGAATGTTGTATTAAAACTTTATTTTTAGAAGGTACAATAGTTATAGCTTCTGGTGGAGGTGGCATACCTGTAATTATTAATGAGGAGGGAATGATACAAGGTGTTGAAGGTGTTATAGATAAAGATCATGCTGCATCTTATCTTGCATCGCTAATCGAAGCTGAAATATTACTTATTCTAACTGATGTAGAAAGAATATCCTTATATTATAATACTCCACATCAAAGATTTATAGATAAAATAACAGCTTCACAGGCTAAAAAATATCTTAGTGAAGGCCATTTTCCTGAAGGGAGTATGGGTCCAAAAGTAAGATCAGCTATAAATTTTCTTGATAAAGGTGGTAAAAAAGTTATCATCACTTCTTTAGAGTATGCAGTTGATGCAGTGAAGGGTGATGCTGGTACTTCTATCACTATAGATTAAAAAAAAATTAGTTTTTAGAATTTTTCAAATTTAAAAAAAAATAGTAAAAAAAATTTTTTAGAGGTTTTTTTTGAATTATTTTTTTCCTCTATAATATGTAAATGTTTTATTGTTTTTTTTTAGATATCTATGTTGTAGATTGCTTCTGCGCATGGTGTCATTGTATTGGTGGTTAAACCGTAATAG
>JACWMK010000038.1 GCA_015661405.1 Methanobacterium sp. | reverse complement strand
AATATATAGAAAATTATCCATCAGTAATACGTATCTTAAACTATAAGAATAATGAAGTTCTAAAGGAATTTAAAAAGAGAATACCACATAGGAGGCTAGAGATTTGTCAGTGAAAAAAGGAGATTTTTTAAGATTAGAATATATTGGAAGGGTTCAGGAAACCGGTGAAGTATTTGATACAACTAATGAAAAGGTGGCTGAAGAAGAAGGTATACAATTAGAAAATAAAGTTTACGGAGCAATTCCTATAATAGTAGGTGCAGGTCATGTACTTAAAGGTATTGAAGACGCCCTTATTGATATGGATGAAGGGGATGAGAAGAAAATCGAAATACCGCCAATAGAGGGATTCGGTGAACGCGATCCTAAATTAATACAATTAATACCCATGTCAGAATTCCGTAAACAAGGTATAAAACCACAAAAAGGCATGAGCATCACTTCAGAAGGGTCAACTGGTAAAATACGTAGTATAAGTGGTGGCCGAGTTAGAGTAGATTTTAACCATGAACTAGCGGGTAAAACTCTACAATATCAAATTAAAGTACAGAAGATTATACAGGATGATGTAGAAAAGATTAGAAGCATGATTGACTTACACTATCCTAACCCTAGCATTGACTCCACCAAACATAAAGTCCAAATTGAAGATGAAAAAGTTGTAATATACATGGATGAAATGACTAAATTCGATAAAAAACCATACATGGATATCACATTTGCTCGTTTCCGCATAGCACGAGATATTTGGGAGAACATGGATAACATAGATAAAGTCGAATTTGTAGATGTTTTTGAGAAAAAGGTGAATGAAGAGGCAGAAAAAGTAGTTAAACCTGTATCTGAGGAAGTAACTGAAGAATCAATAAAAGAATCAACGGAAACCTCAGAAATAGTTGTTGAAGAAGTATTAGATGAGCGTATTGAAGAAAAAGAGGAAGAATAAATATTTTTATAATAATAAAAAAAGTTATTATACCTTTAAAAAAAATATTTTTAAATAATAAATAATTTATTTTCTTTTATTCCTCTTTTTTTTCCTTTTATTTTTTCTCTCAAGGATTTCTTTCTTTCTCTTAGAACGTACTCTTATTCTCTGTATTATATATAAAATAAGCAGCAATAGAAATCCGAAACCAACAAAATAATCTTTAAAATTAATCATTTTTACTCATTTATTTTTTTTTAAGGCCAAGTTAAAATTTTTGGTACTTTAACCTTTTTAACGCTGTCACGAATTTTTTCTGGCCAATTTTCATTATTAAAACCTTTTTGTGCTAAAAATCCGAATATCCACCTGGAAATACCTACACCAGTGCAACCAGTCCATATTCGATGATTATGGGCTTCTTTTATAGAGAAACCCTCGATGAAGTGAGTTCCATGAATATTAGCAGATATTACCGCCACTCCTTTATCCTGAGTAGGTGCAACCAATCTCATTTCATACTTGGGAATATCTGGAAACTCAATGCCTCGTTCTTCAGTCTTACGACCCTCCAAATAGAAAGGATCATCACCCACTTCTGTATACCATTCTAACTCCATTTCATCCGCCATATCTTGAGATATTTGGAGTGTAGCGTCACGAATTTCTTCCACCTGCATCGGAGTTCCTAGCCACACTAATTCTATCCTTTGGAATTCATGCACCCGATCCAAACCTTTAGCTCCTCCTGCTTCCCAACGATACGTCCAACCACTGCGGTCAAAGAATTTTATTGGAAGCTCCTCTTCATCTATAACCTCATGTGAGAAGAATTCATAAAAAGGCTCACATTGAGCTGGTGCTAGGACATAAGATGGATCTTTAAGCCCATCTTTCAAAAGATTTATAGGAACTTCCTTATTAATTACTAGTTCCTGCTTAAACTTTTCAAATAATTCTGGATCTCTCTTAGGGGCAGAGCAGTAATACATTCCTTCTGGAAGACCTTCTAAGTAACGCATCTTATTCATAACGGGTATAGGTATGAGTTTCGGCCACATGCATTCATTAAAATCAAGTTGATAAACTAGCTTTTCCAAAAATATCTCTTCTATGGCACGTTGCAATGCAATAAGTTGCGGTCCGTAGAACCATTGACCTTTACCCGGAAATTTTTTAACCCAACCTAATCGTACAGCTTCCTCGGTTGCATCACCTTCAAAGAAAAACTTTTGTTTAATGCTGGTGGATACAATAGTACCTGGTTCTATCTTGGTAACTTGTTTAGTGAGTATATCTGAAGGTTGGGTAACTTCCACTAGGGGTTTAAGTCCAGTTGAACTGGACTCCATAGATTCTTTTATAAATTTTAAAACTCTGTCAATAACATGTTTTCTTAATTCGGATTCATTCAAATCCTCAAATTTTATTATTAATTTATCTTCTATAATTTCAGAATGTGATACATAGGGCATGTCAATGATTTTATCTATAAGAGTGGCCCATAAATCTACTTCTCCTACTTTTATTAATCCTGTAGATACATCTAATTCAGGTTCCCTTGGTAGTTGTAATTTAATTTCATAGTTGTTTATATGAATTTTACGAACACCAATATGATATTTTTGACCCAGAAGATTTGTTAAAGGATTTTTCATACGGAGTAATGCATCATGCGCCCGTCCGCGTCTTCCGGATATAATTTTAAGTTTCAAAGTATTATCTTTAAGATTCCACTTTATTATCTTTGAAGCATCCTCTTTTTGGTCTTCAGGAATACCTTTCAAGAATAACTCCTGATTAGATTGTTTTATGAAATTTTCAATATCTTTTAAGGTATTTTCTGCATTTTTACTGAATATGATTTCTCCATCAAGTGTAAATCTCATTTTATTTAACCCACCTATTCTTTCAGTGCCATAATTTTCTCTACTATCATCTCACCAAAAAGAAGATCATCAATGGTAGCGAGAATGGTTCTTAGTGAATCACTGTTTAAATTACAAATATAACAATTATTAACTTGGTATGAATTTATAAATCCTAAATTATCAGGTTTTAATGATTTCAAACTTAATTTAGCTTCTTCTTCTTTAAAATATTTGAATGAAATCCTAGCTTTAATATTCATGTTTAATGTTCATTTATTTGGATTAAAATATTTTTTGAAATTGCCCCGATAGATTTCAAAGCCTCTGATTCTGAATATTTAATCAGAGGTTTACCCTCCATATCAGCCTTCACCACAAGTTCATCCCTAGGAATACTACCTATTACATCTAAATCCAATTCTTTAAGCTTCCTAACCACAAATTCTTCCTCATTTTTATTTGAAACCTTATTTATAACGCATGTTATTCTACTAATTCCTATGTCTGCCGCTAATTTTTTAATGCGATCAGCAGTTTCTAGAGATTTAAGACCGGGTTCCACTACAATAATCATAATATCCACAGCTTCAGCGGTTCGCCTTCCCAGATGCTCTATACCTGCTTCCATATCTAATATTACCAATTCATCTTTTTTAAGTATAAGATTCCTCATAAGAGCTTTAAGAAGTACCGATGCTGGACAGATGCATCCTTCCCCACCTTTCTCCACAGTTCCCATTACTAAGAGCCTTAAATTATCATTAGAATCATATTTTATTGATAGTGATTCTGGAAGGTCAGATATCTTTGGATTCATCTTGAAAACTTCTCCAAAGGATGAACCTGGTTCTGCTCCTGTTCGATCCTTAATAAGTTCTCTCATTTTTGATATAGGAGTTATTTTAGTATGTATTCCTAGACTAGATGCCAGATTCATATCCGGGTCAGCGTCGATAGCGAATACTTTATAAGTTCGTGAGAATATAAATGCCAATGTACCTGAAAGGGTTGTTTTTCCAACCCCTCCTTTTCCAGTTACTGCAATTTTCATGAATCTTCACCTTATAGTATGATGTATTTTCGTGTTGATATAAGATTTTTGTATAAAATAACGGACATAATGGGAGTATTAAAGAATATAAAAAAAGATTTGGGAAATAACTATTCGAGGGTAATGTTTATTAAGTTATAATTAAAAAACTTTTCTTAAAGGAGGACTATCTTAAATGGTTAGAGCATACACTAGAAAAGATTATATACGGAAAATTCCTGGTTCCAGGATAGTTCAATATGATATGGGAAATCTCTCAGGAGAATTCCCTTTAACAGTCAGCTTGGCAGTTAAGGAACCGGCCCAGCTATCACATAATGCACTCGAAGCAGCTAGGATAGCATCAAACAGATACATGCAGAGAAGATCCGGTCGAATGGGATATCAACTTAAAATCAGAGTATACCCTCATCATATTGTAAGGGAAAATCCAATGGCCACCGGTGCTGGTGCAGACCGAGTTCAGGATGGTATGAGGAAAGCTTTTGGGAAGGCTGTAAGTTCAGTGGCTTTAGTAAAAGCTAATCAAAAGGTTTTAACAATCAAAACTAATAAAAAGAATTTTAAAGACTCAAAAGAAGCTTTAAGAAGAGCTGCAATGAAATTTCCAGTTCCATGTAAGGTTGTTATTGATAAAGGGGCGGAATTAGTTAAATAAAGTATATTTCTAAAATGAAATTATTTTAATTAAAAAAGTTTAGAAGAGAAGTGTCATAGCATGAAGTATGTCGAATTCTTTGAGGAGTTAAATAAGGATGATGTTGCAATTGCCGGTGGAAAAGGTGCTAATTTAGGAGAGCTTACCCAAGCAGGAATAAATGTACCTCCCGGATTTGTGATTACATCACAAACCTATAATCAATTTATAAACGAAACTGAAATCTTCGATGAAATAATGGGCATTCTTGATGTATTAGATGTTAATAATAATCAGGAACTTCAACAAGCAGCACGGAAGATTAAAGACATAATAATTGAAACAGAAGTACCAAATGAGATTAAAACTATTATTATAGAAGCTTATAATGCATTATGCCGTAGAATTGGGAGAGAAAATGTTTTTGTAGCGGTAAGATCATCTGCTACGGCTGAAGACTTGCCAGAAGCATCATTTGCAGGGCAACAGGATACATATCTCAATGTTAAAGGTGAAGATGAACTCATAAAGTATGTTAGAAAATGTTGGGCTTCACTTTTCGAAGCACGTGCTATTTTTTACAGAGAAGAGAATAACTTCGACCATTCCACAGTATACATTGCAGTAGTGGTACAAGAAATGGTGAATGCTGAAAAAGCAGGCGTAATGTTCACTGCACACCCATCAACCGGTGATGAAAAAATATTGATTGAAGCAGCATGGGGATTGGGAGAAGCAGTAGTATCCGGTACAGTAACTCCAGACACAATCTGGGTTGATAAAGGGAATGAAGAGATTCTTGATTATCAAATTAGTGAAAAAAACATAATGTTCCGGAAGAATCCATCTACAGGTAAAACTGAGAAAATTCCAGTTCCAGAAGACCTGAAAAAGAAACAAGTTTTAAACAATGATGAAATAGCTGGATTAACGAAGCTTGGAAAAACAATACAAGAGCATTACGATTTTCCTCAGGATACTGAATGGGCTATTGAAGAAGGCCAAATCTTCATGTTACAATCAAGACCAATAACCACACTTACTGCAAAAGCAGAAGCTACAGATACGGAAATTGAAAGAACTATAATAACTAAAGGATTAGGTGCAAGTCCTGGTATGGCATCAGGGAAAGTTAAAATCATTAGAGACACAGATGAATTAGATAAAATCCTGCTAGGAGATATATTAGTTACAGTAATGACCATGCCTGATATGGTCCCTGCTATGAAACGTGCTAATGGAATAATCACCGATGAAGGTGGAGTAACCTGTCACGCAGCTATTGTATCCCGAGAACTGGGAATACCCTGCGTGGTGGGAACGGGGGATGCTACTAAAGTTCTCAAAGAGAATTCCGTAGTAACATTGGATGGAAATAAAGGATTAGTTTATGAGGGTAAAATAGTGGAATCCGCTCAAAAAGTGGAAGAAGTGGAGAAAACAACCGTTGTCCAACAATCTATAATCACAGTCACAGAAGTTAAGGTAAACGTTAGCATGCCTGAGGCAGCTAAAAAGGCAGCTATGACTGGTGCAGATGGTGTGGGGCTTCTTAGAACAGAACATATGATGTTAGCCACAGGTGTTCACCCCAAAAAATTCATCATTGAAGGAAGGGAAGATGAATTGGTAAAAGTAATCGTGGAGAATGTCTTTAAGGTGGCGGATGCCTTCTACCCTAAAACAGTATGGTACAGAACATTGGATGCTCCTACTGATGAATTCAAGTCTCTTAAAGGTGGAGAGGATGATCCATACGAACATAATCCCATGCTCGGTTGGAGAGGTATCAGAAGAGAGTTAGATGAACCTGAAATTTTAAAGGCAGAATATAAAGCCATAAAAAAACTTCACGAACAAGGATACACTAACATAGGTATAATGATCCCATTAGTACAGCATCCCGATGAACTTAAGCAGGCTAAAAAAATAGCCCGTGAAGTGGGATTGAAACCACAGAAAAACATAGAATTCGGTATAATGGTGGAAACACCAGCTGCAGCTATGATTATAGAAGACTTCATAGCTGAAGGATTAGACTTTGTAAGCTTTGGAACTAATGATTTAACTCAGTATACTTTAGCAATAGATCGTAACAACGAAAATGTGGCAGATCTCTTTACTGAGCAACATCCTGCGGTTTTAAAGTTATTAGAAAGAGTTATTAAGGAATGTAATAAAGCAGGGGTTAAGACAAGTATCTGTGGACAGGCTGGAAGTATACCTTCAGTTGTAGAGAAATTAGTGGAGCTGGGAATCACCTCTGTATCTGCTAACACTGATGCTGTGGCTACCGTTAGGGAAGTTGTGGCACGTGTAGAGAAGAAATTACTTCTTAAAGCGGCAAGAAAGATTATACAGGACTAAAAATTTATTAGATAAACTAAATTTTTATTTTACTATTTTTTTTTAAATTATTATTATTTAATCTAATTTTTATAGGCTTAAAGAAAATGGATGATAAGGGAATTTCAAAGAATGAAGTATTCAAGACTCTTAGAAACTTCAAAGAACAAGATATGACTTATCGTTCTGGTAAAATTCTTGGATCTATGTGTACATGTCCCCATGAAGTGGGAGTGAAAGCTTACTGTATGTTCTTGGAATCTAATCTAGGAGATCCTGGGCTTTTTCAGGGTACTAAAACCATGGAAGATGAAGTAATCGCCATGTTTGGGAATATTTTAGGTAAAAATAATGTTTATGGTCATATAATTACTGGTGGAACAGAAGCTAATATAATGGCTATGAGAGCGGCTCGAAACTCCAGTAAAATTAAAAATCCAGAAATAATCATACCTAAATCTGCTCATTTCTCCTTTAAAAAGGCAGCAGATATTTTATGCCTCAAAATCAAAGAGGCAAAACTTGATGATAATTATTGCATTAATTTAGAATCTGTTAATGATCTCATATCTAACCATACCATTGCAGTAGTGGGGGTAGCTGGCACTACTGAACTGGGAAAAGTGGATCCTATAGAAGAACTTTCAAATATTTGCCTTGATAATGAGATTTTTTTACATGTAGATGCTGCTTTTGGTGGATTTTCCATTCCATTTTTAAATGAAATTGGATATAATCTTCCTAAATTCGATTTTACATTACCCGGTGTTTGTTCTATAACTATAGATCCTCATAAAATGGGATTAACCCCTATACCTACTGGTGGAATACTTTTTCGAGATAAAAGTTATCTGGAAGCTATGAGTATTGAAACCCCTTACCTCACAGAGGATAGGCAGTCTACTATTGTAGGTACTAGAACTGGAGCTTCAACAGCGGCTACTTGGGCGTTAATGAAATATCTTGGAAGAAATGGTTACAAAAAAGTTGTAGAAAGATGTATGGGGCTCACCAGACTTCTAGCACAAGGTGTACGTGATTCAGGATTTTTACTGGTAACTAAACCCCAACTTAATATTGTAGCTTTCAATTCCGAGGAAATGGCTGTATGGGAGATTGCAGACCGATTGGAAAAAAGAGGATGGGCAGTGTCTATATCATCATATCCTCAAGCAATTAGGATTATTGTGATGCCTCATCTTAACAAGGAGCATATAGAATCATTTTTAACAGATCTTCGTGAAATAAAAATATAAAATTTCTGAGTAGAATAATATGGATGACTTGAAGAAAATTAAAACACCCATGAATGATGAAACAGTACTTAACCTCAATGTTGGAGATAAAATCGCTGTTTATGGTAATATATTCACTGGAAGAGATGCAGCACTCCCTAAATTAGTGAAATCTATTAAAAGTGGAGAAAATCTAATAAACCTTCGAGGTGCTGTCATAATGCATACTGCAGTTAGTCGGGCTGGAATATCCCCAACTACAAGTAACAAAGAAGAGATAGAAGAAAATATTCCATTTCTTTCAAAATCTGGAGTAAAAATGCATATTGGTAAGGGATCCTTAAACACAGACACCATTGAGGCTTTAAATAATTATAACTCAGTTTTTGTAGTAACTCCTCCAGCTGCAGCACTTCTAACTAGTAAATTAATATCAAAAAAAGTTATTGCATTTAAAGAAGAGGGTATGGAAGCTATATATAAACTCGAAGTCAATGGTATTCCTGGAATAGTTGCTGTGGCTCATGGTGAATCATTATATTAACATTAGTTAATTCTAAATTGGAATAATTTTTTTTTTATTTAACTGGTTTTCCAAAGGCAATATCACCAGCATCCCCCATACCTGGAATAATATATCCATCCTTAAGTTTATTCTCAATGGAACAAGTATAAATCTCCACTTCAGAATGGTTAGCTAAAACTTTTTCTACACCCTCCTCGGTGGATATTACATTAAAAATCGCTAATCTATGGGGAGTTCCCAGTTTTTTCATCTCTTTGATAATAATATTCATAGTGTTACCAGTTGCAAGCATTGGGTCAACTATAATAACTATTTTATCATTGATATCAGGTATTTTAATGTATCCTACCTTAACTTCAAATGGAGGTTCCTTTTCACGCCAAGCACCTACCATACCGTATTTTGCTTCATCGAAAACATTCATGACACCCTCAACCATTGGAATAGCAGCTCTTAAAACAGCCACAACCACAATATCTTCAGTATCATTTATCTTAATTCCATTAGCAACACCTAATGGTGTTTCAACCTTAACTTCTCTAATATCCATATTGGATGCGAATTCATATCCAATTAAAGTACCCATTTCAACTAATCCTGACTTAAAATGTATACCATCTACTTTAACATCTCTTATTTTGGTTAATCGATCCTGCAAAACTATATTCTTAAGTATTTTTAACATTCAGTTGCACCTATTAAAATTATAAAAACTCTAATTAACTATTTCACCTGTTTATATTATTTGAACTTTATAATGGATTATTCTTTTTATTTTTAACTCGTAATAAATTAAAAAATTTGAAATACAATTAACTACTATAATATTAAATAAGTGCTAAAATTGAAAAATAGAAATATAATTATATTTTTTGCATTAGTTATTATTCTAATTATAGCAGTAGTTTTAACTTTTAATTTTCACTACTCTACAACATCACAAACAGTAACCGAGAATTCTGAACCGGTAGTTTTAGCTCAAAATCTCGACGTACCATGGGCTATTGATTTTCTCCCGAATGGTACTATGATATTCACTGAGAGAGTGGGCAGAGTTGATATACTTGTTAACAACACCACAGTAGAAACTGTAGGAACCATCAATGTAATACAAAGTAATGGAACAGAATCAGGATTACATGGAATAGCTGTTGACCCTAATTTTAATGAAAATCATTATATATACGTAGATTACACTTATGGCAGCAACTATACAAATAGAATATCCAGATTCGTGTTAAGTAATGGCACGATTAGTAATGAAACCGTGCTTTTAGATAATATCCCCGGGTCATACAATCATGATGGTGGAAGGTTGAAATTCGGACCTGATGGTAAATTATATGCAACCACAGGTGATGCTTATAATAATAACTCCGCTCAGGATATTAATTCATTATCAGGAAAAATATTACGTCTTAATCCTAATGGATCTATACCTAGTGATAATCCATTTGGAAACTATGTTTATAGTTATGGACTTCGGGATTCGGAAGGAATAACTTGGAATCCATCTAACGGAATTATGTATGATTCTGATAATGGAAATATTATGGATGATGAAATTAACATTATAGTAAAAGGTGGAAACTATGGATGGCCAATTCTCCAGGGAAATGAAAGTGCACCTGGTTATATAAGTCCTATTGATGTTTATACTAACTTCACTCTAGCACCTTCTGGAATAACGTATTATCAAAATCATCTCTATGTTGCAGGACTCCAAGGACAACAAATCAGAGTATTAAACTTATCTAGCGATGGAAAAACAGTCACAAGTGAAAGTGAAATACTCACTAATTATGGGAGATTAAGAGAAGTTGTAGCATATGATGGATACCTCTACATTACCACTTCTAACGAGGATGGTCGAGGTACACCTCAATCAGGAGATGATAAAATAATTAGGATTAAAGTTTAAATATCTAAATTATAATCGTGAATTTTATTTTACTTTTCATCCGAATTAATTATTCTTTTACCATTTGCACTGGGTATAATCTCTAATTTTCCACCCTCAAATTTATTAGTTAACTCTTTTCCTTCGAAAAACAAATGAAGAAATATTGATAAAGCAGAAACTTCTGAATGTGGTTGCGTAGTCACGGAAACATTCCAATTAGCTTCCCGGTAAACTTTGCTTGGAACCCTAGATCCACCCACTATAATAAGTTTATTTTGAAATGATTCTTTAATTTTCCCTACTACCTCCTGAACAGGTTCACCATACATTGTTAGATGAATAATTTCACCATTATTCTTTTTCCATTCATCCAGAAGATTCTCCCAATTCTTACAGTATTCGATTTTAAATTTCCCTCCCCATCGTTCTGTCACACTCCTGACATTTTCAATGATTTCAATATCTTCATCTCCACTTAAAATAACTTTTGAAGCTCCAAAAGCTCTTGCTGTTAAACATACATGTGTAGTTATCCTAGCATCCCTTCTTCGCCGGTGATCGAGTCTTAAAACATATATTTTCATATTATCAAACCTGTCGTAAATAAAATCATAATTATAAGGGCAATCATTCTGGATACCTCATTAGAAGTCCCTAAAACATCTCCTGTAGCTTTATTAAAATTTTTTCTAGCTACAAATGTAATAATCAATCCACCAGTTAAACCTCCAATTATTCCCAGAATTCCAACTGTTTTAAGGGTTAAAAATCCGATAAATAACGTTATAATTAATATTAAAAAGAGTTTTTTCATATTCATAGCGTTTATAAAAAATCTACCTGTTCCATCTTCAAATGGTTTCGAGAAGGTGCAACAAGTTACTAATCCTACTTTAGCGGATATTTCTGATATAAATAGGATTGGGAATACGATGATTGCGGGGATGGTTGCTATGGATGCAAATGTTATTATAGCAACCATAAATAGGTAGGCTAAACCTCCAGTTCCAATTCTTTGATCACGCATAACTTCTATTCTTCTTCTAGAATCCCCATGAACCATCATACCATCGCCAAAATCGATTAAACCATCTAGATGGTGGAATCCGGTAAACCAGATGGCAAAACTGTAAATTAATCCTGCAGCAATAAGTTGGGGTAGATGAATTATATTTATTAATGTAAATCCTAAAGTCCCTATTATTATTCCAATGAATCCTCCAATTAATGGCCATAACCAAGTTAACTTTGACATTTCCTGTATGCTACTATGAATATGCAATGGGAGAATTGTTGAGAAGGATACTAAACCTAAAATTCTATTAAGAAATTTCATTTTCAAAACATCCCCAAAATATCAAACTGAACCGTGGAATACATTTCTATTTAATCCTCAAAAATCTTTGACATACATCCAGCAATTAATCCTGCAAATATGTCATCAAGTACAGGACCAAGATTCGCTATTACACCCGGCTTAGCTTCATCGTATCTTTTGAAATTAAAAATAGCTTTAGTTCCCGCAATTTGATTAGCCACACTCATTCCCATCACTTCATCAGAGTATAAGTATGCAGGATCATCATCTACATTTACGCCCTTTACTCTATGCTTTTCATAATCTTCTTCGAGTCTTATTCCTGCAATAATAAATGAAACCACGTTCAAATCTTCTAATGACTTCAATATTTGATTATGAAGTTTAATCCTAATTTCTTCATTCACTTCAACTCCTACAAGAAGTTCCATACCTGCCTCAACTAAATCTTCTACTTCAATGCCCACATCATTAATGAAATCCATTACATTTTTAGGGAATCCACAATTCCTCAAAGCACCACCTACTGCATCCCTAACACATTCCTCAACCATATTTTGAAGATTTAACTGATCTTCAAATATTCCTGATTCTGTGACTTCCTGAGATCCAGAACACGCCACTAAAATGGATTCTCTTCCACCCGCAAGAGGATCAAATGAGAAGTGGTTAATAACACCATAATCCCATAATGCTGCAAATTTTGCTTCAATAACAGCTTTAAATAACTCTAAAAGAGTTCCACTATCTAATTTTTTATCTAAAATCACTACAATATTAATTGAATTATTTTTTTTATAATCCGCGTTTACTAAAACTGTTACATTTCCAAGTGTAATATTAATAGTATTTTTTATATCATAATAACCCATCATAGCTGCAGCAGGTTCAGATACATTATTATCATATATGAAATTTTGTAAAAACTTCACTTCTTCTTTTTTGCTACGAAATAGTGAATCTTCATCAAATTTTGCACCGTAATTTATTATAGATTTAATAGATTTGATTCCATTTCCTATTGTCGGGCAGCCAATTGATAAAAATCCATCATCCCTTTGGATTAAGAGTCTTTTATCATCCATTTTAAAGGTAGCATCATTTAGACAGATTTTTGTTTCCATTTCCATATCACCATTACTTGAATTATTTTAATATTAGTAAAAAAGCTTTAATAATCTTGTATATATTTAAGTTTATCTTTTTAGAGGTTTTTTGAGAATGAAGCTCATGAATTCCATTATTTTAAATGTAGAGTAATAGGGTTCGATATTTTTTTCAGCTTAGATTTATTATTCACTATATCAAATGCGCATGAATATTTCTTTATTTTGCCCTTAAATGTCTTATTCGAAAGCTTATATTTTCATCTATTTTTTTTAGTCATTTATTAAATTATTAAATAATTTAAATAATAAGTATTAAGATCAATACTAATTTATGAAGCACAAATATAAGATTTATAATATGAAAAGCATTCCTTATTACACATTAAAATATTCAAGTTTTATGAGTGATTAAATGGTTGTAATTATAGATCCACAGAATGCTGGTATAGCTGGAAATATGGTGTTAGGAGCACTTTTAGATCTGGGAGTTGATGTCGGAGATGCTCAAGATGTTATGGAATATTATGCATCCTATTTTGGGTGATATCAGCATCAAAGTAAATAAAATTCAAAAATTAGGAATTAATTCAACTTATGTAAAATAATTAGCATTGCTCCAGAATATGAGGATGCTAAAGAAATAGCTGGAAAAACAGGAATTTCTCTAAAAAATATAATGAAAATGGCTAATGAAGAGTTTAGAATATTGCTTGATACAAATTATATAAAGATATCTTAAAATAATAATTTTTTTGAAATAAATCAGAATAATATAATTTATTTATTTAAATGTGTGAAAAAAATGGATAAATCAAAAAATAAAGCTATAGCAGTGCTATCTGGAGGTTTAGACTCAACAGTAGCAGTGGCATTTTTTAAAGATAAATATGAAATTCATGCTTTAACATTTGATTATGGACAAAGAAGTGCTGATATAGAAATTAAATCAGCAAAAGTTATTTGTGAACAATTAAATATTAAACATACAGTAATAGATATTCCATGGCTTAAAAAACTTGGAAAATCTGCTTTAACATCTAATGAAGATGTTCCAGAACTTAAAATGAGTCAACTGGATGATAAATTAATTTGTGATGAAACGGCTAGAAGAGTATGGGTCCCAGGAAGAAACATAGTATTTACCGCTATCGCTACTTCATTTGCTGAAGCTGAAAATGCAAAGATAATTATCGTTGGATGGGATTTTGAAGAAGCAATTACATTCCCAGATAATTCTAAAGCATTTTTAGACGCATTTAATAATGTATTAGAAATTGGATCACTTGGAGATATAAAAATTGAGGCTCCAGTTATAGAAATGAATAAATCTGATATTGTAAAATTAGGTTATAAAATAAATGCACCTATGAATTTAAGTTATTCATGTTATATGGGAGAAAAGGAGCATTGTGGTGTTTGTGAATCATGTATGAGACGTATAAGGGCTTTTGAAGGTGCTGAAGTGGTAGATGAAACTAAATATATGAGTTAGTAAAAAAAATTTTAGAAAAATAATTTTGCTAAAAATTGTTTTGAAATTATTAAATCATTTTATAACTATCAATGTATCACCAGAATTCACAGTGTCACCTTCTTCAATGAATACTTCTGTCACAACTCCTGATTTAGGAGCATAAATATCATTTTCCATTTTCATGGCCTCTAGAACTGTTACTACATCTCCTTCTTTTACATTATCTCCTTTATGGACTTTGAGTTTTAAAATCATACCTTGCATGGTGGAGATAACACTTCCTTCTACTGATTCATTACGAGCCTTATTGGATGTTGATTCAATTTCCATGTAACCTACAGGCAATACTTTGACGTCGAATACTTCCCCATCAACATCCACACTATATTCGGTGGGTAACCCAGTCGGTTCTTCCTGTGGAATTGATTCTAATGGTGGTTTTAAAGGTTCTTCTTCCACTTCTCCCCGCAAAAATTTGGGGGCTATGGAAGGATATAGGGCATAAGTTAAAACATCTTCTTCCTTTTTAATAATTCCAAGCTTTTCACCCTCTTCCTTATATTTTTCAAATTCAGGTTCAAGTAAATCAGCTGGTCTTATAGTTATGGGTTTTTCATCGCCAATTACTTTTTTAGCTATTTCCTTGTCTATAGGTGCTGGTGGTCTGCCATAATATCCTTTAATGTATTCCTTAACTTCTGTAGATACGTTCTTATATCTTTCACCACTCAGAACATTCATAACAGCCATTATACCCACAATTTGACTAGTAGGAGTTACTAAAGGGGGATATCCTAATTCTTTTCTAACTTTAGGCACCTCTTCAAGCACTTCATCATATTTATCAAGTGCATTTTGTTGTTTAAGTTGTGAAACAAAATTTGAGAGCATTCCACCTGGAATTTGATATATTAAAACATCTGTATCGACTTTTTCGGCAATAGGATCTATTAAACTACTGTATTTTTTACGAATCTCTTCGAAATATTTTTTTATATGAGTAAGAAGCTTTAAATCTAACCCGGTATCATAAGGAGTATTTTTAAGGGCAGCTACAATACTTTCAGTTGGTGGTTGTGAAGCACCCCATGATAGTGGAGATATAGCGGTGTCTAAGAGATCAACTCCCGCTTGACAAGCTGCATAGTAACTTATAGGACTCATACCACTTGTGCAGTGACAGTGCAGGTTTATCATAAGATCTGTTTCTTCTTTTAAAGTGGTAATAAGTTCATATGTATCGTGTGGTGACAATAGTCCGGCCATATCCTTTATAGTCAAAGAATCGCATTCTAAATTTTCTAATTCCTTAGCAAATTCCACATATTTTTCTATTGTGTGAAATGGACTGATAGTATAACTTATGGTGCCCTGTACATGGGCATTCTGCTCTTTAGCTACTTTTATAGCCATTTCCATATTTCTTATATCATTTAATGCATCAAATATACGAAAAACATCTATTCCATTCTCGTAAGATTTTTCGACAAATTTACGAACTATATCATCAGGATAGTGTTTATATCCAACAAGGTTCTGCCCACGTAGAAGCATCTGTAAATGAGTCTTTTTAATAATGTCCTTCAGTTCTACCAAGCGTTCCCACGGATCCTCGTTAAGATAACGGATACATGTATCGAAAGTGGCCCCGCCCCATACTTCCAATGAAAAGAATCCCACTTTATCCATTTCCTCGGCAATGGGTAACATGTCTCTGGTTCTCATTCTAGTTGCTAGAAGTGATTGGTGTGCATCTCGAAATGCTGTTTCTATAATCCTAATCTTTTTCATTTGCAGATCCTCAAAGATTAAATTTAATTATAAATGTCTTGTAATAGATAGTCCGAACTCTAATATAATATTATCATAATTAAATTGTGATTAATTAATGCTTATAAAAAAAAATTTTTGAAATTTATGGTAAATAGAATTCAATTATTATATTATTGTACTTGACAAACTATATAGTCATTATTTTGGTACACTACTTTTATGAAATTGGGAAGTATTTCATTGAGATGTGATGGTATATCTTCACTGAAATAGACTAGTGGATAAAAATCATCGTTAACTTGCTTAAGGTAGAGTGTTCCGTTTGTTGAGTTTAAAGTTAATCTTTTATCTAATACAATATAACCAATTCCGCCACTTTTGAAGTTGGATTCTGGGATATTTTTATTGAAATCCTCGAATCCATAATGAAGAGGCATACCAGTTTCTGCAACTAGGAAAGTGCCTGTAAAAAGATTGTTAGTTAATATAGATTCATTTTTATCTCCATATTCATTGAACCATTGGGCGAGTTCAATATCAGAGGAAGAAGGAGGGGCGATTTGGATAGTTCCATACTGAGTTTCAGCACCAAATATTGCTATTTTTTGGTTTTCAACCGTTAAAATCCCACTAAATGTGGCTAATGCAAATACGCATATCAAAAATGATATTCGGAAGTTCTTTGATGAAAAATTTTTATAATTCTTTAATTTCAAATACACCTGATTTAAACCGAATCCTCCCAGTATGGAAAGTGGTAATAGTAAATAAATAAGTACTCGATAGGTTATGACATTTACACCAAACCAATAGGCATTGCTTAGTAAAAACATGGTAATTATCCATGAAAAGATTAATATATCCCTTTTTTCTCTTTTTTTGAATGCCACAATGGCTCCCACTATGGCAAATAATAAAACCAGAAATCCGAGATATCCGAAATAAGCTAAAATACTGGTTGGTTGATTGTTGGAGATGGAAGTGATGAATCCGGTTGAAGCTGTAAGTCCGCTGTTGAGTATACCGTAAACAATATCGGGTGATAATATAAGAAGAGCCACCACTCCGGTAATAAGTAATGAAATAGGTAGAAGAAGGAATGCTCCATAATCTTTGAAAACATGAATATTACGATAAAAAATTAATTCAACCAGTGAAAATGCGGTAATTATTAAAAATAAACTTAAAGTAGCTGCTTCATGTGTTAAAATTATAATTACAAATAGTAATCCTGCTATAATTGCATATTTAATTGATTTTTCTTTTAAGGAGTAATAGTAAAAATAAACAGATAAAGGAAGAAATATTAGGGCTAGATTTTCTGGTAGCGGAAGAATTATGCGGCTTAGTAATAAGCTTGATAATAATAAAAAACCTGCAGAAATTCCTGCAATAGTTCCATATAGCTTTCGGGCTACGTATGTTATTGATAATACTATGAACATGGCTAGAAATGGTTGCATAGCCCGTGCGATTTGGAAGAAATCTACTTTACTTATAACACCTAAAAAAGCTAAAAGTAAATGGAATAGTGGGGGATAACCTATTTTTTGGCCAACAGGAGCGTTTAAGAGGGGATCTGTTAACACTAATCCGTATTTGGCATAAATCTGCGCATACTGAACATGATAAATTATATCCCAACTTAAAGGCCATTGATATTTTAATGTAGGGATCAGAGCTAGTAAAAAAACTATCATCGCTGGAATGATCCAGATTAAGTTTTTAAAATGATTTTTATTTAGCATTCTATCCATTAATTTTTTGATTATTTTTAAGTAAGGAATTAATAACACGATTAAAAATTATCTTTTATTCTTAGAGTGATTTATTAAATCTTTAAAAGTAGTATATTTCTATAAGAAATTCTATATTCCACTATTTTTTTTTTAATATTTATAAGCTTTTGAAGATTTTCCGATATTACCGTAATGTATATATGGTTGAATGATCAATTTGATTAATATCGGAAGAAGGAAACCTCCTTCCGGTTAATAAAGTTTAGTTTATAAGAGAGTTTAAAATGGTAAGAAAAATAGCAATTTACGGAAAAGGTGGAATTGGCAAGTCAACAACTCAACAAAACACTGCAGCAGCATTGGCTCATTTTCACGATAAAAAGGTAATGATTCATGGTTGTGATCCAAAGGCAGATAGTACCCGTCTGATTTTAGGAGGTAAAATGCAAACCACTATGATGGACACATTACGATTGGAAGGAGAAGAAGCATGTATCCCAGAAAACGTGGTTGAAACTGGATTTGAAGGAATTAAATGTTGTGAATCCGGTGGTCCCGAACCTGGAGTGGGATGTGCAGGTAGAGGAGTAATAACTGCCATAACAATAATGGAAATGCATGGTGAATATGATAAAGATTTAGATTTCGTATTCTTTGACGTGTTAGGGGACGTAGTTTGTGGGGGATTTGCTATGCCTATACGGGATGGAAAAGCCTCAGAAATTTATATTGTAGCCTCAGGTGAAATGATGGCATTATATGCTGCAAATAACATTTGTATGGGTATGGTAAAATACGCTGAACAAAGTGGTGTAAGACTGGGTGGAATAATTTGCAATAGCAGAAATGTAGATGGAGAAAAAGAACTAATGGATGATTTCTGTAAAAAAATTGGTACTCAAATGATACATTTTGTTCCAAGAGACAATATTGTTCAGAAAGCAGAATTCAATAAACAATCTGTTATAGAGTTCAATGAAGAATGTAATCAAGCCTTGGAATATACAGAATTGGCTCGTAAAATCATTGAAAATGAAAATTTTGTCATTCCCAAACCTATGAGCATGGAAGAACTTGAAGATCTTGTTGTAAAATATGGTGTTGTAGATTAAACTAATGAATATTTCACATGACACTTAAACATTAAGGAGACAGAGAAAAAATGAAGATGATAAGGGCAATTATAAGGCCTGAAAAAGCCGAAGAAGTGGTTGATGCACTAGATGATGCGGGGCATGTGGCTCTTACTAAAATGGATGTCATCGGCCGAGGTAAACAGAAAGGTATTCAATTAGAATCTATCTATTATGATGAAATACCTAAAATGATGCTCATGCTGGTTGTGGAAGATAGTGA
>JACWMK010000105.1 GCA_015661405.1 Methanobacterium sp. | reverse complement strand
TTCGGCGGGGCCCATTTTGCAGTACATTTTACCTTCTAAATTAAACATTTTTTCGTTCATACAATCTGAGCACATACATTCTTCTATTTCCATCAATGCACAGTCTTCTGCGCTGCCGGTTGCACAGAATACTCCCATTACTCCACCTTGCATGCATTCAGTATAGGATGGGCATGCATTGCAAACACATCTTATCATGGTTGCTTCAGTTTTTGGCACTTTCATTGATTTCATTTTCATTTTATATCATTTCTCCTTTTTTTTATAATTCAAGTATATTCACAATTGTTAATTTGTAATGCGCAATATATAATATTTGGGGTTGTTTTATAAGCTTAAATTAAAAAAACAGAATTTATAACACGTGTTATATAAAATACAGAATTTATAACACGTTTTATATAAAATACAGAATTTATAACACGTTTTATATAAAATACAGAATTTATAACACGTTTTATATAAAATACAGGAAGCAGGGATGTTTATTTAAAGGAGAAAAAATTAATTTTCCACTTGAATTAAGGTTAAAAATCTATTCTCTACAGCTAACCAGAGTCATTCTCACAGCATGAAAAACCTTAACGTTAATTTATCCATATTACCAACCCCCTGCAAAATCAAACCACATAAAATTTATGCACTGATTATTTTACTTACATATTAAAAAGTACTAAAATCATAGCGATGAGCTTATGGAATTCATCAAACTAAGCAATATAACACTATGATTAAAGCAGATTTAATCAGTTTATCATAATAAACATTATGAACATCGGTTTCAAACACCTGTTTAAAATCAAGAAGATATTGGAGGATGAATTAGAGTAAACAGAATATTTAGGTGGATTTGAACGACATCAAACTATCCAATTCAAAATAACTTAAAAAAAAAACTATTTCTAAAATACATGTAAGTATTTTTAATCATCTATTAATTTTATTCTCATAAAATTCTAATAAAAAAAAATGATTAAATTTTGAGAAACATTATAAACTTAGAAAAGATTTATACAAATAAAAAAGTTAGTTCAAGATATAAAAATTTTAGTTTGAATATTACAGTTTAGGAGACTAAAAAAATAATGGATAAAAAAAATTTTACTGTAATTATAATTGGGGCGGTTATAATATCATTCTTATTATTAAATTCCAATACATTTAATCCGCAATATGATGGACAAGTATTCTCCTTTGATTATCCTAATAATTGGGAAATTAATGACAGTTATATATATTCTAATGCTACAGTGATTCTTTTGACTCCTAGTAATGGTTCTAATGCAGTGGAGATTAATTTGATAGGTCCAAAATCTAATCCAGATAATAACACTAATTTAAATAATTATATTACTTCAAATATTGTAAATGTATACAGTCAAGTTTACCCTAATGATAATGGAGGAAATTTAATTCCAGATCCTAAATATGAGTTAGTATCTAACAAATCTGTAAATATAAATGGCTTAAATGGTTCTGACATGGTATTTAAAGTAGCAGAATATGGTGAATTAGGAGATCCTCATGAATTCATTGAAGAAGTCATATTACAAAAAGGTGATTATTTCTATGAAGCTCGCTTAGATTATTCACCAAATACAACTACCCAATATGCTCATAATGATTTCATGAAAATAGTAAATAGTCTCCAAATTAATTAATTAAAATAAAAAAGTAACGGTTATTTATTCGTTTAAATTAAAAATAAATAATATTTACTATTTTTTATGTCAATATAGGAAACTAGATGTTTATTAAACAAGAGAAAAAAGTGAATTTCCAATAGAATTAAGGAAAAAACTGTAGTGGTTCTCATTGCAGATGTTATACATAATTTATTTGAATATAAGTATTCTTTTATTAAACAATACTTAAAAAATTAACGATCGTTAAGTTTATATAATATCCTGTATAACACTGTAATAAGGCAAAATAAACCGAAAAATAAAAAAAAATATTTAATAGAATTTTAAGAATTTTTGCCCCCCAAAAAAAATTATAGGTGAAATGAAAATGGTAAACGAAAAAGGCGGACCACACGAAGGCGGATACGAAATTGCATTTTTAAAGAAACTATTGACTGAGGATGAATTGAAAGAATTAGCAGCCAAAAAATTAGATTTAAAAGTAACAAAATTAGAACAACATTTAGAATTAACTAAATGGATACGAGACAAAGTAAAAAGTAAAATATAATAATAGAAAACCTCTTCTAATAAAAATCTATATTTAATAGGTTTTTATTAAATAACTTTTTTTTAAGATTAAATTATAAATTTTTAAATTAGACATTATCTCGATCTTCATATAATGGTATTAATAGAGAATTAACAAAATTTTCAATAATGACTTCAAAAAAAGTAAAAAAATTGTTTTAAAACATTATTCTGCATATTTATCAGGATTCTTATCAAATTCTACTTTACATCCTGGGGCACAGAAATAATATTTTTTTCCTTTAAATTCGCTAACATATTTTGCAGTTTTTTCATCCACTTCCATTTTACATATAGGATCAATTACCATAATTTTTTCACCTTAAAAAATATATTTTCATTTTAATAATCTGTTAATGAAATCTAATTAGTTATTACTGGTTTTATATGTTTTGCAGGGGGTACATATCCTTTTAAAAGTAATGAAAGGCTTAAAACTGATACTGAGCTTAATGCCATTGCTAAACCGGCGAATTCCGGTCTAAATATAATCCCAAAGAATGGATACAATACTCCCGCTGCAACAGGAATAAGCACTACATTATATGCGAAAGCCCAGAACAAATTCTGCTTTATCCTAGACATTACCTTTCTACTCAACTGCACACCCGCAAGAGCATCCATAATGTCATCTTTTATAAGAACAATTTCACCACTTTCTATAGCTACATCAGTACCGCTTCCTATAGCAAGGCCAACATTTGACTGTGCAAGGGCTGGTGCATCATTTATACCATCACCCACAAAAGCAACAACTTCTCCAGTATTCTGAAGTCTTTTAACTTCCTCTGATTTTTCTTGCGGCAGCACTTCTGCAATCACATTATCAATTCCTAATTCTTTGGCAATAGCATTAGCTGTTCTTTCATTATCACCAGTAATCATAACCACTTTAAGATTCATCTTTTTAAGACCCTCAATGGCTTTTTTAGCAGTTTCTTTTAAAGTATCAGCTATAGCAATAATTCCAGATAATTCATGATCAATACCAATTAAAACTGCTGTTTTTCCATCATTTTCAAACTTGGATAAACTTTCTTCAACATCACTTGATATTATAATATTTTCATCTTTAAACAAGGCTCGATTACCTATAAATATTTCTTTATCATCTAATGTTGCTTTTACTCCTTTTCCTCCATAAGAATCGAAATTTTTGCTTTCCATTATATCTATATTTTCTTCTCGTGCTTTTTTTACTACTGCTTCGGCAAGAGGATGCTGTGAATTATTCTCCACACTAGCAGTTAGTTTTAATAAACTATTATCATCAATTCCTATAGCTTTTATATCTGTAACTTCAGGCTTACCCTTAGTAAGAGTCCCTGTTTTATCAAATACCATTGTTGTAAGTCTTTCAGATATTTCCAATGCTTCACCATTCTTAATTAAAATCCCGAACTCTGCGCCCCGCCCAATACCTACTGTAACAGCTGTAGGTGTTGCTAATCCTAGAGCACAAGGACATGCCACAACTAAAATTGATATTAAAACTGTAAGGGCGAAAAGTAGAGTGCTTCCAGAGATTAAATACCAGAAGATGAAAGCAACAATAGCAATGGTTAATATGGTGGGAATAAAATAACTCACTGCTGTATCAGCTAATCTTTGAACTGGTGGTTTTGAACCTTGAGCTTCTTCAACCAGTTTAATAATCTGGGAAAGCATAGTGTCCTTACCTATTTTCATAGCTTTAAATCTTATCACTCCATTTTGATTAATGGTTCCACCAACAACAGATTTTCCAGCATCTTTAAGGACAGGAATAGGTTCTCCTGTGACGGCAGATTCATCCACAAAACTTTCACCACTTACAACATCCCCATCTAAAGGAATTTTTTCACCAGGCTTAACCACTACTATATCATCTATTTGAACATCTTCAATGGGTATTTCCATCTCTTCATTATTACGTAATAACGTAGCTGTTTTAGCCTGTAATTTCATTAAACTTTTTATAGCAGTTGATGTCCTTCCCTTAGCTCTTGTCTCTAAATATAGTCCCATGGTTAGAAAAGCTGCGAGTATAAGTGCAGTTCCGTAAAATAAAAAATTTGGTGTTAATACAATACTAAAAGTACCTAAGACACTTGCCACGTAAGCAACACCAATTCCCATGGAATACATAACATCCATATCCAGGTTTCGGTGTCTAAGAGAGCGGAAACCAGCACTGAATATAGGATAACTAACATAGGCGAATGGAATGATGGATACCATAAATATGAAAAGAGAA
>JACWMK010000104.1 GCA_015661405.1 Methanobacterium sp. | reverse complement strand
AAAGGAAAAAAGAAGAAAAAACCCCAGAAAATATAAAAAATCAAACAAATAACTAAAATTACCCAAAAATTAACCAACAAAATTAAAAAAAAATGAAGTAAATAGAAAATCTCTATAATTTTAAAAAATACTTGTTTTTAACTAGTTCTAATTTAAGATTTTTTTTTTAATAATTAAACATAGAATTTTTATAAATATATTTTTTTTAGAACAATATTTAATTTTTTTTTATAGATTACCTTTAAATGTTAAAATTATTTCTCAGTTTAAAAGTGGTTGATTTACGGAGTTTAAGTCTTAATGCACTGGATGAATGGGGCCTGAAATTTTTAATGGCTAATTAAATTAAAATAAATTTTTTTTGATATATTTTTTTTATAATATTTTACTGTTTCATTTTGTAACATTCTATTGCACCATAATTTATAAATCTTTTATGACATATATTATATTATAAGTATTTAGAAAAATTTGTATTCATTTTTTCTCTGCTGGTAGAAGTATTTGAATGTAACAAAAAGGATGAAAAAAGGGGGATAATAAACGTTAGCGGAATTATCAAAGTCTCAGAATAAATCAAAGGCTTATACAGCTTTATATATGGGTATATTCAGTTTAATACTTATTATTACAATTGCAGCTGGTTATGTTTATATTAATAATCAGATACAACCCATAATTCCCTTAATGAATCAAAGTCATAATAAAAGTAATGCAACACCAGATAATACTAAGCAGATTATTACAAATGTTAATGCCAATTCAAAGAATATTAATAACTCAAATATGATTAATATAACTTCGGATTTAACCCCAAAACAGACTAATAACAGCAATTCAATCAATAATAGTAATCAGAATAATATAGGTGGGAATGGAGCTGTACACATAAATTATAGTAACAATTAATATTATTTTGAATATAAAATGTGTTCAATTAGATTTACATTGGAAATGTAAATAAAATTCATTTTTATGTAAGAAAATTTTTTTTTAAAATCTATTTTTTTTAAATGTATAAAAAGTCATTACCTAGTTTTTAGATTACCATTTTCATGAAACATTTCTATGAATAATCCATTATACTTTTTAATTTTAATTCAAGTTATTTCAAATATTTATTTTATGATCTTAGTTGATAAGATGTTTTTTTATTTTTTGAACGATATTTTTAATACACTCACTCTTTATATTCTTCATCCATGAATTTCCTCTTATCAATTCCGTTGGGTTTTTATTAAATGTACATAATAATATTGAGTAAAGATTTTTAAGTATTTCCTTAATGGTAGAACTCACAATAATTAACGTTTTACCATCAAATATAAATTAAATAGAAGTACTTGATTTCATTTTTCAATATATATATCATTATTATCAAAATTTTGGATGAATATAAAAAAAAATAACGTGGTTTTTACTTTGGAAATATTATGGTTTTACATTGCAGTTGTTCTAGCCATTAGTGATGAAATTCATAGTCAATTATTATGGACTTATTTCGCTGATTTTTACATTCTATTTGCAGGTTTACTGCGAAGAAGTATAAAATCTAATATAAGATTATGGATAGTTCATGAGGGTATGGAATCAGTTTTCCACTTAATAGTACTTTCAATATTATTCTTCTCCGTGGAAATAGGATTCCTAGCTGCATTAATCCATTTTATAGTGGATTTATCACATGAATTATTTGGATTTAAACTGCGATGGTTACAACATCGTGCGTTACACTTCACCATCGAATCTCTATTCTTTATAATAGTACTTTCAACATTATCAATATAAAAAAAAATATGGATTTGAAATTATATGCCAGTTATAAACTTCACCTATGAGAATATTAACCAGCTTTTAGATAGTTCCATGAAAAAAGAAGATCTTATTGATCTGCTCCCTATGATCGGTAGTGACATTGAAGACTATGATGATGTTAATCTAAAAGTGGAATTCTTTCCCAACAGACCTGATCATTTCTCTGTTGAAGGAATTGCACGTACATTGAAAGGATTCCTAAATATAGAATCAGGATTACCCTATTATAATTTATCATCTTCCGGAACCAGTATAACCGTTGATCCAGAACTTGCATCTATAAGACCTTACACATCATGTGCCATAGTAGAGGATATAAAATTAGATGATGAAAAATTAATTCAACTAATGGAATTCCAGGAAGATTTGCACTGGGTTTTGGGTAGAGACCGTAAAAAGGTAGCTATAGGAATCCATAATCTAGATGTTTTAACTCCACCATTCTATTATAAAGCTGCTAATCCATATGAAATCTCTTTTACTCCATTAGATATGGGGGAGGAGATGAATCTTGAAGAGATTCTCCAGAATCATAAGAAAGGTCATAAATACGCTCACTTATTAAATAAATATTCTAAATATCCATTAATAATAGATACAGAGGATAATATACTCTCTATGCCACCTATAATTAATGGAGAACTCACTAAATTAAATATTAGGACTAAGAATGTATTAGTGGATGTAACGGGTACTGATGAAAAAGCTGTGAATCATACATTAAATATTATAACCACTTCATTTGCAGAAACTGGTGCTAAGATAAAAACTATGGATACTATTTATACTAAGAGAAGTATTACAACTCCGGATTTCACTCCTAAAGAAAAAATTGTGAATATATTAAATGCTCGAAAAATGTTAGGAGTTAATTTAACTATTCCAGGTGTAGTGGATATGCTTCGTCGTGTAAGGTTAGATGCTGAAGAGTTAAATGAAACCGAAATCCTAGTACGAATACCTCCTTATCGTATTGACATCCTCCATGAAGTTGATATTATCGAAAATATTGCTATTGGCTATGATTTCCGCATGATTAAAGCTTATCTACCAGATATTATGACTATAGCCTCTGAAGATAAAGATAAAGTATTCGAAAATAATTTAAGAGAGATTATGATTGGATTGGGCTTCTATGAAGTGATGAGTTTAATGTTAACTAGTGAAGAACAACATTATACTAATATGAAACAGCCTGTAGATGAACGGGTGGTGGTGGCTCAACCAATTAGTCAGGATCGTACTATGATTCGTAAAAGCTTGCTTAATGGTTTAATGGAATTCTTGGAGAGTAATACGCATGAAGAATTACCTCAGAAGATATTTGAAGTAGGAGAAGCCGTTTATCTTGATAAATCAACTGAAACACATACCAGGGGAATTAGGAAATTAGCAGCTCTAGTGACGCACTCAACCTCTAACTTCACGGAGATAAAGTCCATCACAGCATCCTTTATCAGTAATTTAGGGTTACGGATGGAAATTAAACCGTTAAATCATCCCTCCTTCATTAAGGGCAGATGTGCATGTCTGAAGGGATGGAATGAAAATAAAGAATTTCCAGTAATTGAAGGATTTTTTGGAGAGATGCATCCCGAGGTTATAACGAATTTTAACTTGGAATATCCCGTGGTTGCCTTTGAAGTGACTTTTAAGGAATAATTAATGATTTACATTATTTTTCATAATTTTTTTAAATTAACCAGAAATTTTTTTTTAATTTATAGATTACTGAATTAAAAAAGATGATTCATTCCCTTACTGCTTTTTTTTAATAAATAAAATAAAATAATCTTTTTTTAGATAATTTAAAAAAAAAATTATTTAGGAGTTTACATTTAATAAGATTATTATTATTTTTTTATTCTCCAATAATAGTAATTGTTATTTCTCGAGTTCGTGGACCGTCAAACTCCAGGAAGAAAACACTTTGCCAGGTACCAAGACTCAATTTAGCATCTTCTAATGGAATTGTTTCATTGCATCCAATTAGAAATGATCTTAAATGTGAATCTGCATTATTATCAATCCTATTATGTTGGTAATTTCCATTAGTTGGAACTATAAGATGAATTATATCTTTGAAATCTTCTAGTAATCCTGATTCATTCTCGTTTATGAAGATACCGGAAGTGGAATGTTTACTGTAAATATTCACTAATCCTTTCCTTATACCACTTTCAGCAATAGCAGTGTTAATATTACCCGTAATATCAATTATTTCCACTTTATCTGTTGTTTCAAGTTCTAATACTTCGGTTATTATTAACATTCCTTTATTCATCCCCTAAAAATTTTTTTAATAATAACATAAATATTTAAATTATATTACATAATTTTGTAATTTGCATAGTAAATAATTTTTTTTTTAATTTCATACATTATTCATTGGGATACGAGTTCGTTGCCTATTACTAATATTGATGATGTTTAATTATGATGTCCAATAGATCTTCAATTAATTTGTATTATTTAATATAAATGTATTGATCTAAATCAATTCTGAAAAGTTAAATGATAAAATTACTAAAAAGATGTGAAAATCAATTTAATCTTAGATAAAAGTAATTATTTAAAAAAAACAAAAATAATTAATTCAAATAATAATAAATCAAGATATTTTTTATTGTCTTTTAGTGAATAAATATGTTCCAATTATAACCGTAACCACGTCAAAGATAAC
>JACWMK010000004.1 GCA_015661405.1 Methanobacterium sp. | reverse complement strand
CCTTATAGTTCAATGACACAGGCCCGTGCCTTTTTGGATCAACTTCCAGTAAGCACAATGGATAAGGAACGGATTGCACATGGTAATGCAGAGCGTCTGTTAGGATTATGATCTAATTAAATGATTATTAAAAAAAAATTTTTTTTTTATTTCAAATTTCAGAAGAATTTAAATAATGCAATTAGTGAGGATGCTTGATTAATTTTGAAATATTTATATTTTTTTGGGGAGAAACTGTTCATGATAAAGAAGAAAGCTGGTGATTATAAGAAAGAATAAAGGGAAAGTTTAAATAAGCAAGCTGAAAGTTTATGATGCTCGATTGGTCTTATGGTCATATTAATCTTGGCTTAGTAAAATTGCTTATATATAAAAACCTTTTTTTTAGACCCCCAAAACTCCCGAAATATTATAATTTATAGCTCTTTTTATAGCTTTCAACTTGTCTAAATATTCCTGTGGAGTTAATTAAGAATAAGCAAATTTTTTTCCCACTTAATTAGTGTTTCTTTTTGCATTTTTTTTAACTTAAATGCTTCGAAATGGGAATACTCCTTTCTCCTCGTGTTCTTTTTTAAGCCAGGCTTTGAAGATGTTTTCTGTTATATTATATAATCCATTTTTAGATTTTAATAATCCACGATCTTGTAATTTTCTAAGAGAGACGCTTAGAGCACCGGGTTCTATGCCTAAAGATTTTGCTATATCTATTCTTTTTAAGGGTTTGTCAATGAGTTTAGTTATGATGCATTGTTCTTGGAAAGTAAGTCTGCTCCATTGATTCATAAAATGTACTGCTAAGAAAATTAGAGCATTTTTAAATTCTTCTTTTACTTTGTCCTCATCTAAAGGTACTTCTTTTAGAAGTATTCTAGCAAATATATTCACATAGAATGGTACGCCGTTTGTAAATTTATAAAATCTTTCGAATCCTTTTCCTTCAAAAATTAATGATGGTACTTTTTCTTCTAAATATTCTCTTACTGTTTCTATATCGAATGGAGGGATATCAAATGTCAGAATTCTTCCACCGAATGCGCCGTCTTTACTTGCTAATTCCGTTACAATTGAATCTGCGGATGTTACGGATCCCGAAAATATGTATGCTACATTTTTTTGATCTTGAATAATGCCTCTTAAGAACCATAAGAATGAGTTTAAAGTGTTTCCTAAGTCTTTAATAGCTTGAAATTCATCTATAATTAGAATGGCTCCTTTAATTTTTCCTGACTGTTCTTCGTAAATTGTTTGTGGTAGGTCAAAAACAAACTGGGATAGATTTTTGTAATTATCTTCTGTTTTTGGTATGGGTAGGGGCCATCCTGCTACATTGACTATTTCTCTTAATCCTAAATTTTTTTTAGAAATCTTTAATATTTTTTTAAAAATTGTGGATATACCTTTTTTTTCACATTCATTCATCCATCCATCATAAAAATCATTCATTATACCAATTTCAGTTAATTTTCCTCTTTGATATCCAGATGTAATGGATAAATCTATATAGCAAATTAAGTATTCATTTTCTAAGTCTTTTTTTATTTTTTTAAGTAAAACAGTTTTTCCTACACCTCTAATTCCGGTAATCATTATTGAAGGTGGGGATCCTGTTGATGTGGATTCTAAAAAGTTTTTTATCCATTTAATATCTTCTTCACGGTTATAAAACTGCTCATCAGTTAAATCTGTATTAGTTCCTAAAGCTATATTATCCATTTTGAAAACCTATGATCTGATTTTATAATTATATGATCTAATTTGGATCATATAAATTATGTGATCTAATTTATAGTACATGATCTAGTTTGGATCATATAAATTATGTGATCTAATTTAGATCATCTAATGAATAAATTTTAAATAGATTCATTCAATATAAAATGCATGGGTGGATAAATGGAATTTTTAACTAAGAAAAAATGGAAAATCTTTTTATTATTAATTCCAGCGATAATGGCATTCTTAATAATACTTATACCTACTTTAAAATTTCAATGGCCACTAAGCTGGGATATTTATTATCATATACATCTCACTAAACTTTATTTAGCGAATGGTTTCACCTACTGGGATCCTTCAACCGTCGCACCTAATGGAAGACCGGTAGGTTATCCTCCAGTTTTCCATTTCCTATTAGCTGGACTTACTATACTATTTAAGGCAGATCCATTCCAAGTGGCACGGTTTCTACAACCCATTTTGGGCATGCTAATGGTTTTATCCTTATCTTACGTAACTTACCGATTTTTCGGGCTTGTTTCAGGATTTTCAGCTGGATTACTCTCAATATACAGTTTGATAACTTTTAACAGAGGTTTTATGGCATCGCCTGAAACTTTAAGCTTTATTATAATACCATTAGTTTTATACTTATATTACCAGGCTAACGAGAATAATAATAGGAAATATTTACTAATCAGCGGAGTTTTATCGGGCATCGTATTCTTAACTCATAGTTTATCTGCTTTTATGATGTTGATGGTAGTATTATTATTTACAGTTATTATGAAGTTATTGAAAAGAAATATTAATCTCAAATTTTTGATTATTTTTCTTTTGATAACAACCAGTATTGCTCTTTTATGGTGGGGTCCACTGTACATACTTTATGACCCTCATTTCAATCTCTTCCCGGGAACTCCGATTCCCATGTCAGAATTCTATGTTCGTTATTTGGGCATCTTACCTACTATATTAGCTACTGTGGGTGGATTATTCCTATTAAAAAAAGGAGAAAACAAGGGAGTCTTAATTTTAGTATGGGCATTATCTATTTTATTATTTAGCAGGGCATATTATTTAGGTTTTAATATAATTCCCATTAGAGTATTAGAGGTAGCATCTTATCCTCTAATTATAATGGCGGGATATGGATTAGCGATAACTCTTGACTTTATTTATAGTAAATTAAACCCAGTTACATCTGCACTTTCAATGAATAATAATAATGAACATAAAATTCATGGTGAATATTTTAAAAAGAATATTAAACTAGTTTTATTAGTGTCTTTCGGAGTATTAACCTTGACCTCTGGAGTGGTTTTTGCAGATGGCTACACTCCTAACTTGGTTAGTCAAAATGAGGTTAATAATAGTTATATATTCCCAACTGATGTTCATTTATTATTTAATCCTTTAGATTCAGTCTTTAAATTTGAATTGATTGCTGATAGGTATGGGAATTTGAATTTGGCTTATGATCGTGAGGGTGTAGTTGAATGGTTCATAAAAAATGGAGATCCCAATAAGACAGTATGGTCAACTGACCCAATTATGGATAGTATAATTGTCTCCACCTCCGGAGTTCATGTCATAAAAGGAGGCTACAGCGAAGATATACCACTTAATGTAGTGAATTTGAATACAAGTAATTTAAATAATGTAAGTAGGGAGCAACTTTTAAAAGATAATGTTGAGTATCTTTTACTCAGAAATGGAATGCAGGTACCATCCTACGCTCAAGTGGTTTATAGAAATGGAGATTATATCATATGCGTTATAAACTAAATTATGTAGTGGATTATTAAATGAATAGGACTTCTAAATTAATATTAACCTCAATAATCTTAGTAATTAGTGTTTTAGTCATTTATTACTTTATAATTCCGTTTTTAAATTATGAAGAACCTTTCAACGGATTTTCAGGAGATAATAGCACTAATACTATAATTATTTCATCATCTACTGGTGATATGAAAGGTTTAGAAGTTGGAGTAGCAGCCTATGCGGGTGAAAAAGGAATACCCATAATTTTAGCAAGTAATACTCTTTCTTATCCGATTAATGAATGGTTACCATTGTTATTAGAAAAATTAAATATTAAAAACGTTATATGGATAGGTCCGATCTCACAATGGCAGTTTTACAGTTTAAAATTACTTAATTTAAAGATTGAACAAGTAAATGGATCATCGAAAGCTCAAATTTTAACGGAACTTGCAGAAAAAAATTTTAAATCAGTAGATACTGTTATAATAACAGCCTCAGACCCATCAGCTTCACTTTTAGGGGCTGTTATGGATGTTCCTGTTTTCATAGTTGCAGCACCTGCAGAATATTCATCTTTAAATGAAATGCCTCTAGAATATGATAACTTTATAAACCAGTACCATGTTAAAACAGCAGTAATCATTGGACCTATATCTCCTAATATAATAGAAGATTTAAAATCAAAAAATTTAACTATTGAAGATATAAATGGCAATGACAGTTATCAAACTAGTACCATGGTTTCAAATCAAATAATAGAAATTCAAAAAAATAGAGGTGTTGAAGTTAATTCAGCTTACTGTGGCTTTTATGGAGAATTGCCTTCAATAATTCCCTTAGCAGTTAAAAATCATTCAATAATCATTCAAGATCCTACTATTCATATGGATGAAACAGTAACTTATCTGAAAGATAATAACATAACTAATGCAATTATAACTAGAAATGGACCTGCCGATTATCTTCAGATGGAGGAACCCGACTTTGTATCGAGTAAATTAACTTCTAAATTAATATCGAATGGAATAATAACTTCTTCTTTAACCAATTTCAGGACACCTGATGAGGCCACGGGTTTATATGAGACTGATATTAATGCAGCTGAAGTATTTTTTAATATAAGTGAAATTAAAAATCCATGGTTACCTCCAGACATCAATCTTGGATACAATCAAATTAATAACTCCGATTATCCTCCTATTTTAAATATAATTTTAACAGGTGGTAACTGGAACTCAAATACCGGATCAGAATTAACAATCAAAAAGATTGGTTTAAACCAATGGTATTATGATTGGGATGGTGTACATCCATATATTTGGACCAAAAATGGTGAAAATTGGGTTTGTAACTCTAGTTCTAACTATTCATGGAATTGGAGTTACAATGTTTCAAATACTACTTGGACAGTTAACTATTTAAGTGATGGAAAGGTTTATTACACTGTTTATTGGACAAAAAATGGAGAAACATGGGAAGAAATTCATCCCGAAGGTTCATTCAACTGGGAATTAATGGGAAATTCATGGATTTGCACCAAAAACGGTACAAATGAATCATATAATTTATATCCACAACAATTATGGTTTAATTTTTATTAAATAAACCAAATAAATATAATAAATAGTAAAATAATTTTAAAAAATTTTAAACTAAAAGCACATTCCGTATCTAAAGAGGTTGTAATTTATGAAACGATTATTTGGTACTTTTGGAGTCAGAAGAAAAGCTAATCTAGTTTTAACACCGGAATTAGCTTCGAAACTAGCGACGGCATTCGGAAGTTTAGTTAAAAGACGTGTAGCTGTAGGAGGAGATACCAGAACTACTACCCCTATGCTAAAGCATGCAGTAATATCTGGATTATTATCATCCGGATGTGATGTAATTGATCTAGGAATTTTACCTACACCAGCTGTTCAATTCGCGGTTAGAAATTATTATGATGGTGGAATAATCATTACAGCATCTCATAATCCTCCTTATGATAACGGTATAAAATTTGTGGATACTGATGGTATAGGAATTCCCGATGAGATGGAGGAAAAAATTGAAAATATTTACTTTTCAGAGAATTTTGATAGAATATCATGGGATCAGATAGGTGAAGTTGAATCCAATTCTAATATAATAGAAGAGTACATCGAGAATGTAATAGCTCGTATAGACCAAAAATCGATTAGAGAAGCTAAATTAAAGGTGATAGTTGACTGTGGAAATGGAGCAGCGTGTTTTACCACTCCTTATCTCTTAAGGAGATTAGGTTGTGAAGTTACTACTTTGAACTGCCAGCCAGATGGATTTTTCCCCGGACGAAATCCAGAACCAACTAAGGACAACTTAAAAGATTTAATAAATGCAGTTAAAACCATTGGAGCAGATCTAGGAATTGCCCATGATGGGGATGCTGATAGAACCATATGCATAGATGAGATGGGGAACTTCGTATTTGGAGATAAAACCTTTGCTTTGGTAGAGAAGAATTTGTTAATAGAAAATGGTGGAGGCTTAATTGTAACAACGGTTGCCACATCCTCCGCAATTTATGATATTGCATCGGAGCATGGTGGGAAAGTAATAGCAACTAAGGTGGGTGATTTAGTAGTTGCTAGGGAACTTAAAAATAGAAATGGATTATTTGGTGGGGAAGAAAATGGAGGTCTTATATTCCCTGATTTTGTTTACGGGAGAGATGCAGCTCTTGCTACGGCTAAGATCGTAGAGATAATGTCTCGTGAGAAAAAACCGCTCTCACATCTAATCAGGGAGCTTCCGATTTATCACTCCCAAAAGAGGAAAGTGGAGTGTCCTGATGGCCGTAAAATAGAAATTATGGATAAAATAACTGATGTAACCCGTGATTATAAAGTAGACACTAAAGATGGTGTTAAAATCTTTACAGAAGAAGGATGGGTTATAATAAGACCTTCTGGAACTGAGCCAATATTCAGATGCTTTGCAGAAGCGAAAAATGAGGAAGATGTTGAGAAAATGGTAGAATGGGGTGTTTCTCTAATTTTGGAGCAGTTAAATATTTAAAAAATTTATTAAAAAACTTCTCCTTCTTTATATGACTCAGTCTGAATAAAATCCGTAAAACTGTGAACAGTAGTCGCACATGGGATATTTACCATATTTGTAGTGACTTAAATCATCTTTATTCATGTCAAATTTTTTATGGCAAAAGTAGCAAATTTCAACTTTTTCTCTTTTGATAATTTCTTTTGTTTCAACTTCACTAACTATTTTTTTTGAATTGATTACTGAGTTTTTCTCGGGGCTTATTTTAAACACCTCTATCTTAATAATAATTTAAATATTTTAAATTATTTAAGATATGTTATTTTTTTTTAAATATTCAGAATATTTTACAGAAATATTATTTTATTTTTAAAAAAAAAATATTTTTATGAATTAGAAACAAATAGTTTTAACTATGAAGAAAAAAGGTGAAAGAAGGAAAATTGCATGGGGAATAACAGGGAGCGGTGAGAAAATAGCAGAAACTGTTACTATAATGCGTGAAATGAAGGAGAAGTATGCTGAAGAGTTTGATATTAGAGTTTATATATCTAAGGCTGGAGATCAAGTTTTAAAATACTATAATCTCTCTAATATGTTAGAAACTTTCTTTGATAAAACCTGGACGGAAATTAATTCTAATGCTCCATTTTTGGCAGGCCAGATACAACTTAAAGAGTTTGAATTCTTACTGATTGCTCCCACTACTTCTAATACTGTGGCAAAAATTTCTTTACGGATAGCAGATACTCTACTTACTAACGCAGCTATAATGGGTCAGAAAACATCCACTCCTATTTATATAATGCCTACGGATTTTAGAGAGGGAATTGTTACCACTGAACTTCCTAATGGTGAAAATTTAGATATTAACATAACCAAACAAGATGCAGATCATGTTAGGAATTTGGAAAGCATGCGTAATACATTCGTATTCGAAAATCCGGATGAAATTCTCACTATATTTAAGAAATACTCTCATTCAGTAGATTAAGGCTTTTGAAGTTTTAAAGAAATTCTCGTCTTAACTGTAGTGTAACGCTGAAATTCTGAAGAGGTTGAGTTCCTCCAGTTGATTCAGTTAGTGGTGATATGCCGCGGAAATAATATTCTACATCTCCTGCATTGGCTATATCAACAAATATTGGCTCTAATTCATCAAAGTTGTCAAAAAATTGGTAAATGTCTTTAACTTCATTTTCAGAAGATTTAAATGAAATTGTCAAAGCATTTTCACGGCTATTTTGCAAGCTTATATTGTTTTCGCTTACTTCAAGAAATTCTTTATCTTTCATTTTACTTCCGCTACTTCGCCTGAATTTTATAATTGATTCTGCCATAAAACGACCTCTTAAATTTTTTTAATTTATATACAAATTTTTTATAATACTATTTTTGTTGTTTACGCTATAAATTTTTTTTGAAAAAAATTTTTTTCTTTTTAACCAAATAATATTTTTCAATGCTTTAGAACTTGTAACCGATATTTCTAAGAAATTTTTCCCGATCGATAACATCATTTTCAGATTCAATTTGCTTAGGACTTGATCCATCAATTACTCCTATTATTCCCCTACCTTGCATAGTCTCCGCAATTATCACTTCAACCGGATTTCCAGTAACGCAATACAAATTTACAATTTCAGGAACGCTTTTTATGCGTTGAGTGATATTTATAGGATATGCATTTTTAAGAAATATTAGGAAAGAATGACCACAGGCTAACTCCAATATTTTTTGAGATGCTAATTCCTTTAATTCCTTATTATTACCTGTAGATCTCACTAAACATTCACCTGATGCTTCAGCAAAGGCTATACCAAACTTTGCTTGGGGAACAGTGTTATAAATGGCCTCATGAAGATCTTCTACTGTTTTTATAAAATGACTTTGTCCCAGTATCAGGTTACAACCTTCTGGAGACAATAATTTGACGATTATAATTTTCAAATCCAGTTTTAAATCCCTCCACGAATATTCAGTTTAATATTATTTCCAATAATTGATTATTTAGATTATTAGATTGGTAAATCAGATTTATTAAAAAAATTCTTAGAATTGATCCCATGGGTTAAAAATTATTTTACTACTTTCAAAATGTGATTTTGAAACTAGTTCCATTATTTAATGTAACTTCAAGTTTTCCATTTAATTGTGATACTAAACTGTTTATTAATCTTAAGCCTAATGATTTAGTTTTCTCAAGATTTAAGTCATCTGGAAGGCCTATACCATTATCTTGCAATGTTAAAATATATTTATCATTTTTTTTATGGAAATCTATGCTTATTTCCCCTAATCTTCCATTGGGGAAGGCGTGCTTTATAGCATTAGTTAATAATTCGTTAATCATAAGACCACAGGGAATAGCATTATTTATGTCTAGGAATATATTATCTGCATTTATTTTCAATTTTACAGTGCTCATATCGACTCCATAAGAACTGTAAATGCTGGATGCCAAGTTTCTTAAGTATTCTGAAAAGTTAATTTCAGCAAAATTTCCGGATTGATAAAGTTTCTCATGCACAATAGCCATAGATTTCACACGATTCTGACTTTCTTTAAAAACATCCAAAGCTTCTTCATCTGTTATATACATTGATTGGAGATTGAGGAGGCTTGATATTATTTGAAGATTATTTTTAACTCGATGATGTATTTCCTTTAATAAAACATCTTTCTCTTGTATTGATATCTGCATCTTTTTTTCAATGTTTTTATGATGAGTTATATCTCTAGTAGTGATCAAGAATGCAACAGAATTTTCTTGTAAATCTCTAATTACAGCAGTATTCCACTCTCCTATGAATTGAATTCCATTCTTCTTTATTAATTTATATTCTAAATTTCTTAAGATATCCTCTTGAAGAGTTTTTTTAAGATCATTTTTTACTTTTTTCTGACAGTCTGGAATTATTAAATTAAAGACACTTTTCCCTATCAATTCAGTGGAATCTTCGTAACCGTACAACTGCAGTGTGTGTTGGGATGCGTAAAGGATTTTTCCATATAGATCTGTGGTGATAATGGAATCTGGGTCTGTTTTAACCAATGTTGAGTAAAGTCTCTCTGATTTTTCTAATGCTTTCTTTATTTCCTTTTCTTTTGTAAGATCGCTTCCGATACATACTACACCTAAAGGTTCTTTTTCGCTAATTTTAATTAGGGATAAAGACATTAAAACAGGGACGAATTCATTTTTTTTGGTTTTTAGTGCAGTTTCAAAGGTTTTAATACTTCCAATTTCATTTAGATTAACATTCTGAAAAATTTCATCTTCCATTTTCCTGTGTTGAAGATGAATTCTGAATTCTTTCCTATTAAATCCTCTTTACTGTACTTTAGTAAATTTAATGCACTTTGATTAACTAGTAAGATCTTTCTTCGGATGTTTAATATGATTAGAAAATTAGACATGGTTGATATTATTTTATCTGCTGCCATAGCTGGAGTTAATATTGGGAAGCGATATCTCCATATACCATAAACGATAAATATCAGACCAACGGTGATGCTGGTCATTGTTAACTCTGGAATTCGTATAGATGATAATGGCAAGATCAGATCAGTCATTATACTAAATATTAATGGGGCAAAGAGGCCTAAAAAAATGTATTTAGTTTGTTTTTTCTCTAATTCTTCTTTTGCATTCAGATAATAGGTTAAGATAATCAAAGAAGTTAATAAACCTCCAAAAATACTCCAAATACTTAACATAGCGAAGAATGGTGTTATTGGATATAAAACATAGGTCCAGCCCCAATATTCATGAACCGCCCCAGAATAGGTTAATAATCCCACAACTGAAATAATAATTGCTGGTGTATAAATTAGAAAATAAGTTAATTTATGTTTAAGTAATTCTTTTTTATCAGTAAATACTAAAGATATATTTATTAAAATTGAGGGTACAAAAGGCCATAAAGTGCTTAACTTCAACCAGAATACGGCAGTATTAATAGTTTCTGCTTGACGATATCCAAATTCAATGAAGGCTAAAAAAGCTACTAAGATCGATAGGATAGCTACTAATTTGTTTAAATAATTTTCTGGATTTTTATAATAAATAAAATTACCTATAAACACGCATATTACTGCTGCTAAAAGAGAAGTTAATGCATAAATGTTCATGAAAATCTTCCATTCAGAATATTTTATTCTGAAAATTAGGTTAAAAAGTTATAGAAAATAATTGCTACTATTTTATTATAATTCTTTCTGGATTCGAGATATATTTTTTTCTACTAATAATATCTATCTTGTTAGTATAAATTATTATATATTTAGAAATATATATTAAAATAATTTCAAAAAATTTATCATTAACAATCATTATATATATTAGATTATTTTTAAACTAATCCATAAAGAAAATATTATATATATATATAAATAATAATTTTTAATTTTTAATTTTTTAACTTAAAAACCATATTGGTGTAATAAATGAAGGAAAAAATGAAAGAAATTGCTCAACGCATTTCAGAATTAAGGGAATTAACTGGAATTAACAAAGAGGAAATGGCGGAATATTTAAATATTCCCCTAAATATCTACAGTGGATATGAGGATGCTTCATCTGACATACCAGCCAGTATACTTTATGAAATTGCACATAAATTGGATGTGGATATGGGATTGCTTTTAACTGGAGAAGAAACCAGAATGAATATTTTCACTGTAACTCGAAAGGATAAGGGAGTAAATGTTGAAAGAAGGAAACAGTATCACTACGAGAATCTGGCTGAAAAATTCATCCACAAAAAGGCAGAGCCATTCATCGTGACAGTTGAACCAGAACAATATAATAACAAGCCTAATACTAATTCTCACCTCGGTCAAGAATTTGATTACGTGGTAAAAGGTTCTTTAAAGTTTTACATCCATGATAATGAAATTATTTTAAATAAGGGTGATTCTATATTCTTTGATTCTTCATATGGACATGCCATGAAAGCTTTAGATAATAAAACAGCTAAATTTTTAGCCATTATTCTATAAAATCGATTGAAAATAATTGTCTAATTAAATTAATTATTGAAAGTTCATAATATTTCTTCTATTAAAATTTAAATAGAAAAATTAGATTTATAAAATAAAAATAAGGAGTAAAATTATGTCATCTTTACTCAACAACTTTGTTAATCAGATAGAATTTAAATCATATAATGAATTTAAAGAAAATTTCATCATTAAAGTTCCTGAAAACTTTAATTTCGCTTACAATGTGGTGGATGAATACGCAAAGGAATATCCAGATAAAATAGCCATAGTGTGGTGCAATGATGATGATGAAGAAAAAATTATAACTTTTAAAGAACTCAAAGATTATAGTGATAAAACAGCTAAATTTTTCTTAGAATCTGGAATAAATAAGGGTGACAGGGTAATGCTTACCTTAAAAAGTCGTTATGAATTCTGGTTCTGCATATTAGCCTTGCATAAAATAGGAGCTATAACAATTCCTGCTACTCATATGCTTAAAACGAAAGATATAGTATACCGTGTAGAAAAGGCAGGGATCAAGATGGTGGTTTGTATTAGTGAAGATGATGTTCCTGAATACTTTGATGAAGCACAGGATCAGTTAAATGGTGTAAATCTTATCAAAGTGTTCGTAGGCGATGAAAATAGGGAAGGATGGCTTAATTTCCGTGAAGAAATCCAAAAAGTATCCTCTGAATTTGAACCTCCCAAATTAAATTTGGAAAATGATGAGCCAATATTTGTTTATTTTTCATCAGGCACCACAGGACTTCCTAAAATGGTGCAACATGATTGCACTTATCCATTGGGTCATATCATAACAGCCAAGTATTGGCAGAATGTGATGGAAGATGGATTACATTATACTGTTGCTGACACTGGATGGGCTAAAGCTATGTGGGGTCAAATTTATGGGCAGTGGATTGCAGGAAGTAGTGTGTTTGTTTATGATTATGAGCGATTTGATGCAGTCCGTATGCTTGAGAAAGCATCTAAATATGGTGTTACAACATTCTGCGCTCCACCAACAATTTATAGATTTTTGATAAAAGAGGATCTTTCACAATACGACTTTTCAACTCTTAAATATGCTGTAACCGCAGGAGAACCTTTAAACCCGGAAGTATATAATAAATTTTATGAATTCACTGGTTTAAAGTTGATGGAAGGATTTGGTCAAACAGAAAGTGTTGTATCTGTTGCTAATTTCCCTTGGATGAAACCCAGACCTGGATCCATGGGTAAACCTTCACCAGGATATTTTATAGAATTAATGGATAAAGATGGTGGGATATGTGATGTGGGTGAGGAAGGAGAAATCGTTATAAAAACCATAAATGGTAAACCTCCGGGTCTTTTCAGTGGATATTACGGTGATCAGAGAAAAACAGATGAAGTATGGTATCAAGGTTACTTCCACACTGGAGATACTGCATGGATGGATGAAGATGGTTACTTATGGTTTGTGGGGAGAAATGATGATATTATTAAAAGTTCTGGTTATAGGATAGGTCCATTTGAGGTGGAAAGTGCAGTTATATCTCACCCTGCAGTTCTAGAATGTGCTATAACTGGCACTCCACATCCCATACGTGGGCAAGTAGTAAAAGCTACAATAGTGCTCGCGAAAGGCTATGAACCATCAGAAGAATTGAAATTAGAGATTCAAAACCATGTTAAACAGGTAACTGCCCCTTATAAATATCCAAGAATTATTGAATTCGTTGATGAACTTCCTAAAACAATAAGTGGTAAAATAAGGAGAATAGAAATTAGAACTAAAGATCAGGAAAAACAAGTTTAAATTCTCTTATTTTTTTCTATTAATAATTTTTTTATTTTTAAATTTGAAAATTAATTTTATAAAATTTAATTTTTTTAAAAAAAAATTTGAATTTTTTCTTCTATAAATAAATTTAATTCTCAAAAAATGAAGATGAATATTATGTCTGAAAACATGAAAAGGAAAAATCCTTATCCATTAATTAACACTTTAGAATGTAAAGCTTGTGAAAGATGTGTGTTAACCTGTAAAAAAAGTGTTCTAAAGATAGGTAATGATATAAATCCGCGAGGATACCACTATGCTGTCTATGATGGAGAAGGATGTATAGGGTGCGGGGACTGTTATTATACTTGTCCCGAACCATTAGCCATTGAAGTTCATATACCTAGAAAAAGAAAACAAGGTAGAAAATAATTGGTTAAAGAATGAAATTCTGAAATTTTATTATTATGAATATTAATTGGAGGAAAAATTTGATATGGCAACTCAATTGATTAAAGGAAACACAGCAATTATAATAGGTGCCATGTATGCTGGCTGTGACTGTTACTTTGGGTATCCGATTACTCCTGCTACTGAAATACTCCACGAAGCCTCAAAATACTTCCCTATTGTGGGTAGAAAATTTGTACAGGCCGAATCAGAGGAAGCTGCAATAAACATGGTATACGGTGCATCTGCCGCAGGTCACAGAGTAATGACAGCATCATCTGGGCCAGGGATAAGTCTTAAACAAGAAGGAATATCATTTTTAGCCGGTGCAGAACTCCCCTGTGTCGTGGTAGATATTATGCGGGCTGGACCCGGATTAGGCAACATTGGACCAGAACAATCAGACTACACACAAATGGTGAAAGGAGGAGGACATGGTAACTACCGTAACATCGTCTTAGCACCTAATTCAGTACAGGAAATGTGCGATTTCACCATTAAAGCATTTGAATTAGCAGAAAAATATCGTAACCCGGTAGTTATATTGGCTGATGGTGTGTTGGGTCAAATGGTTGAACCCCTCAAATTTCCAATAGAATCAGTACAGCCCAAAATAGATGTAACTTGGGCCGTATGTGGAACATTAGAGACAAAAAACAATCTAGTTACATCAATATTCCTTAACTTTGAGCAATTAGAAAATTTCAATTATAAACTCCAGAAGAAATATGATGATATAAAGAAGAATGAAGTTGATTTTGAAGAATATTTGGTCGAGGATGCAGAGATAATCCTAGTAGCCTATGGGATAAGTAGTAGAATAGCTCGATCCGCAGTAGATCTTGCAAGAGATGAGGGTATTAAAACTGGGCTTTTCCGGCTGAAAACATTATTTCCATTTCCATCTGACAATCTCAAAAGAATAGCAGAAAAACTAGAATGTAGTTTCATATCTGTAGAAATGAGTAATGGACAAATGATTGAGGATATTATACTTGCAATAAACTGTAAACGTAATGTTGAACTGGTGAATCGTATGGGGGGTACCCTCATGGATGTGGATAGTATTATGAATAAGATTCGGGAAGTAAGTGTAAACAATAATGGAGGGAATCTTCCATGAATAACGTCTATTATAATGAATTTGAAGATAAGATAATAGGAAAACCACCATCCATGCTCAACGAGTTCACTCGGAAAGGTGGTAGTGCACCTACCGCTACTCATTACTGTCCTGGATGTGGGCATGGAATATTACATAAACTTATAGCAGAAGCTATAACTGAACTGGATATTCAGGAACGCACTGTTATGACTAGTCCAGTAGGATGTGCAGTGTTTGCATATTATTATTTTGACTGTGGCCATGTTCAAGTAGCTCATGGGAGGGCACCAGCTGTTGGAACTGGATTATCCCGTGCTGAGGAAGATGCAGTGGTTATATTGTACCAGGGGGATGGTGATTTAGCATCAATAGGTCTTAATGAAACTATCCAGGCGGCTAATAGGGGTGAAAAGCTGGCAGTGTTTTTTATTAATAACACTGTATACGGAATGACCGGGGGGCAAATGGCCCCTACCACATTGTTAGGAGAAGTAACCGTGACTTGTCCCACAGGTAGAGATCCACGATTTGCAGGATATCCCTTGCACATGAGTGAATTATTAAATAATCTTGATGCTCCAGTTTATATTGAAAGAGTTTCACTTTCTGATCCTTCTCATATCAGAAAAGCTAAAAAAGCTGTTATTAAGGCTTTGCAAATTCAGAAGGAAGGTAAAGGATATGCGTTTGTTGAGGTTCTGTCACCTTGCCCCACAAATCTTAAACAGGATGCTCTAGGGGCGCAGAAATTCTTAAATGATGAGATGATCAAGGAATTTCCATTAGGAGAATTGAGAGATAGGAGTAATGAAGTGGAAAAACTTTGTCGAGGTACAAGTGATTTTTCTAAGAAATCGCTTGATGAAATATTTGAAGTATCTGGAGAGAGAAATATCGAAGCTATAGATGACCCAGATTTTATACCACAGGTGGTTAAGATATCAGGTTTTGGCGGGCAGGGTGTTATGAGTATGGGTCTTACTTTGGCCCAGGCTGCTTATAAGTCCCGAAGATATGTTTCTTTTTATCCTGCATATGGTCCTGAGCAACGTGGAGGAACATCTGATTGTACGGTGGTTATATCCGGGGAAACTATAAGTTTACCCACAGCTTATAAATCAGATTTATTAGTCGCTTTGAATGAGCCATCCTTAGAGAAATTCGCTAATCGAGTTAAAAAAGGAGGAATTATCCTTTATGATAGTGAATTAAGAGGATTCAACGCTCCTGAAAGTGTGAAAGTGATACAGGTACCTGCTGTTAAAATTGCGAAGAAATTTGGAGTTGTTAAAGCAGCTAATACTGTGATGTTGGGTGTTATGGTACAAATAAAGTCTATAGGACTTTCTCAAGAAGTTTTCGAAGATGCTATTAAACATACTTTCAATAAAAATCCTAAATTGGTTCGGATTAACCTGGAAATATTAAATGCCGGTTCAGAATGGGCTAGGGAAAATTTAAATTAAAAAAATAGTTAAAGAAATTTTTTAAAGAAAATTATTGGTGATGAAAATGGGTGATTTGCTTGAAGGAAGCTATAAAAGTTAAAAAGAAGGATGGTAGTGTAGAAACTTTTGATCCGGAGAAGTTTAAAAGAGCTATGTTGAAGGCAGCCATAGATGCGGGTTACACTTTAGAGGGTAATGAGGATTTAACTTTAGTGGATATAATTACTGATGATTTAGAGAAAGAATTAGAAGGTGAAAATGAAATAGATACTGCTACTATTCGTAAGGTAATATTAAATAAGTTGGAAAGATTTGAATCGTCTATATTTGAATCTTGGAGAAAATTTGAAAAGAAATATAAATTATAAAAAAGTATATTTAGATAGACCCAAACAAGTAGAATTTGAAATATAAAAAATTTTTATACAAAAAATGTTTATTATATTAATTTATTGATTAAATTCTTAATTTGTAATATTAGATTTAAATAGATTGATTTATATTCCTTTTACTCATTTTTCAGATTAAATGATTGGTTTTAGATGAATAGTACAATTCTATACCTCAAAAATTATTTTTTCTAAATGAATTTAATATCACCAATTTTATATTCTAGATCTTATACTCTATATTTCTACAATTCTTTTTTTATTTTTTTTATGTCTAGTCTGGAGCTTAGAGAAGTATATTGGACTTATTATCACTGTAACTATATATTTTAGAATATTAATAATAAAATAGAGTAGTATTGAATAGTTTTCAGAAATTAGTAAATTGTATAAAATAATTTGAAGAAATAAAATTCTATATTAAATAAAAAATAAAATAATTGAAAATCTTTTTTAATATTCTTTAAAATTTTTAAATAGATTATTTAAGATTCTTCAACAAAAAAAAATTTAACTATATAACTTTTATTTATTAGAATTTGGGAATGATATAAATGAGGAAAATAAGGATTTGGTGTTGGAATGTAAATGGTGTAAGAGCTGTTCATAGGAAAGGTTTTAAAAAATGGTTTATAACAGAAAAACCAGATATTTTATGCATTCAAGAAACAAAAGCAGATCGAAAACAATTCCCACCGGATATAAGGAACGTCGAAGGTTATCAAACCTATTTTTCAGAGGCAGATAAGAAAGGTTACAGTGGAGTAGCTATTTACACGAATATAAAGCCAAAAACGGTAAAAACCGGTTTTGGAATTGATGAATTCGACCGAGAAGGACGAATATTAATTGCAGATTATATAGATTTCGTTTTATTCAACATTTACTTTCCCAACGGTAAAAGATCCCCTGAAAGGCTACAGTATAAGATGGATTTCTACGATGCGTTCCTGGAATACATAAATGAACTTAAAGATGAAGGTAGGGACATAGTTGTATGTGGGGACGTTAATACCGCGCATAAAGAAATCGACATCGCCAGACCTAAAGAAAACAAGAAAATATCAGGATTCTTACCGGAAGAAAGAGATTGGATAGACAAATTTTTAAGTGAAGGATATGTGGATACCTTCAGAGAGTTTAATAAGAAACCAGATCAATATAGTTGGTGGAGTTATCGTACAAAAGCTAGGGAAAGGAATGTGGGCTGGAGATTAGATTATTTTTTTGTAAACCGTGAATTCATGGAACATGTAGAATCTTCATACATTTTATCAGATGTTGTGGGTTCTGATCACGCTCCAATAGGTTTAGATTTAGTTTGGGACGATTAAATTTATGTATATTCATTCAAATCTTATTACGGGTTTTTGATTCTAAATATTCTAGTTTTAATTCACCTGAAAAAAATTAAAATTCTTTGATTTATTTCATAGTAATGAAGTAATTTGATATTCAGATTATTGATGTAAATATGATATATTCAAAATTTATCATAAATATTATTTTGAAGCTTTAAATGGAAAACCAGAGGGATTAAAATGAGCTATAAAGGAATATGTAAGGAATTTTTAGATTCATGTGGCATATCATTTGGTGATATTATTTTAATAACTAAAAACAATGTAGAATACAAAGGTATGGTTTTAAACAGGGCCACTGGAGTTGATGATAAGCATTTAGTGCTTAAATTAGATAATGGTTACAATATAGGTGTTGATGTAACTGATGCAAAGGTAAAATTTTTGGAAAAGGGAGAAAAACCTAAAATAGAGTTACCTACACTTGATGTAAAGAATGATCCTGATAAAAAGAATATATCTATAATATCTACGGGAGGAACTGTTGCATCAATAATTGATTATAAAACTGGTGCTGTTCATCCTGCTTTCACTGCAGATGACCTTTTACGTGCAAACCCGGAACTAATGGAGCAGGCTAACATTAAGGGAAAGGCGATACTGAATATTTTAAGCGAAAACATGAAACCAGAATACTGGATTAAAACAGCCCGTAGCATAGTTGATGAGATCAATAATGGTGCAGAGGGGGTTATTGTGGCGCACGGAACTGACACCATGCATTACACTTCAGCAGCATTGAGTTTTATGCTAAATACCCCTATTCCTATAATTTTAACAGGTGCACAGAGGAGTTCAGATCGACCTTCCAGTGATGCATTTTTGAATTTAATGGCGTCTGTTAAGGCTGCAAAATCAGATATAGCTGAAGTTTTGGTGTGTATGCATTCCACAATGAATGACAATCAGACTTATTTGCATCGGGGTACTAAAGTTAGGAAGATGCACACCTCTCGGCGAGATACTTTCCGTAGTATGAACACTCAACCTCTCGCTAAGATTGAAAATGGTAATTTGGAAATTTTAGATAAAACCATAGATTATTCGAGAAGAAATAAAAATGAAATTGAAATTTATGATACATTGGAAGAGGATGTTGCATTAATAAAGAGTTATCCCGGCATATCTGGTAATATCATAGATTATTATGTGGATAAAGGATTCAAGGGTTTAGTGTTGGAGGGCACAGGATTAGGGCATTGTCCGGAAGAATTGATACCTTCACTTCAACGTGCAAATGATAATGAAATTCCAGTAGTAATGACATCTCAATGTTTATATGGAAGAGTTAATATGAATGTTTACAGCACGGGACGTAAACTTTTAGACTCCGGAGTATTTTCAGCTTTAGATATGTTACCAGAGACAGCTTATGTTAAACTAGTATGGACTTTGGGTCAAACACAGGATTTGGATGAAGTGAAAAATATAATGCAAACTAATTTGAAGGGTGAAATCCGATTTAAAACATCCCAAAAATATTTTTTAACTTAAAATTTTTATGAAATAGGTGATTTTTAATGGATTATGAGAAATTAGGTCTTAAAATGGGATTAGAGATACACCAGCAACTCAACACGGATGAAAAGCTATTCTGTCCATGTGAATGTAACTTAACTGATAAAAAACCACAACTTAAGATATTAAGGAATTTAAGACCCACTCAAAGCGAACTGGGTAAAATTGACCGGGCAGCATTTGAAGAATCTCGACGCGAACTTAAATTTATATATGAATCCTACAATCAACATACTTGTCTAGTTGAAGCTGATGAAGAACCACCCCAACCCTTAAATCTAGTAGCTCTCGAAATATCTTTGATAATTGCTTCGTTAGTGAACATGCAGATTGTGGATGAATTTCATATCATGAGAAAACAGGTTATAGATGGAAGTAATACTGGCGGATTTCAAAGGACGGGATTAGTAGCCACTAATGGTTATTTGGAAACAGACTATGGAAAAGTAATTATAGATAATCTATGCTTAGAGGAAGACGCAGCCAGAAGAATGCATGAAGAGAAAGGAAAAACTATTTTCAGATTAGATAGATTAGGTATACCATTAGTGGAGATAACAACAGATCCTAGTATTCATCACCCTCAGCAAGTTAAGGAAGTGGCATATCAAATAGGTCAGATACTACGCAGCACTAAAGTTAAGCGGGGACTCGGAACTATACGTCAGGATTTAAATATATCAATCAGTGAAGGTGCTCGAGTGGAGATTAAAGGAGTTCAAGATCTGGATTTAATGCCTAAAATGGTTGAAAATGAGGTTAAAAGACAAGTAAATCTTCTTGAAATTAAAGATGAGCTCCTAAAAAGAGGTGCAAGTATAGAAAATGAAATATTTGATGTAAAAGAAGTTTTTATTGATACTGAGTCAAATATAGTATCTTATGCTTTGTCCAAGGGTGGTTGTGTCCTGGCTATTAAATTAAATGGATTTAATGGCTTAATTGGGAGATATATCCAGCCTAACCGAAGATTCGGAACAGAACTTGCAGGATATGCTAAAAAAATGGGTGTATCGGGTATTTTCCACACTGATGAGCTGCCCTCATACGGAATAACACAGGAAGAAGTTGATGATGTAACTAAAATTATAGGGGCATTACCGGGTGATTCTTTTATTATGGTGGCAGATGAGGATAAAAAAGCCAGAAATGCCCTATTAGAAGTACAAAGAAGAGCAAAAACAGCCTTAAGACATATTCCTGAAGAGACCCGAAAGGCGTTGGAAGATGGAAACTCTGAATATCTACGACCATTACCTACATCAAGTAGGATGTACGTTGAAACAGACATACCAGCTATCTGCATATCCCGTAAATATATTGAGAAAATAGAAAACAATCTTCCAGAACTTCCTAGCGAAAAAAAGAATCGTATAATTGCTAAATATGGATTGAGCGAAGATTTAGCCACACAGTTGGTTAAAAATGATAAAGTTGATGATTTTGAAAAACTTGAAGCAGTATTTAATTTAGATTCTACAATAATCGCATCAACTCTAGCATACACCATCAAAGAACTTAAAAGAGAGGGCTTAAATGTGGATATTTTAGATTTAATTGTTTTAGAAGAAGTTTTCTCTTATATTAATAGAAATAAAATTCCAACTGCCTCCATAACTGCTGTATTGAGAAGTGTTGCTAAAAATAGATATTCGGTTCGTGAAGCGGTTAAAAATGAAGGGCTGGAAAAATTGTCAAATGAGGAAGTAGAAATGATTATTGATGATGTACTCTCATCAAATAATGAAATTATTATACAGAGGGGAATGACAGCTATGGGACCGTTGATGGGGATAGTTATGAAGTCTCTTAAAGGAAAAGCTGATGGTAAATTAGTTAATAAACTTTTAAAAGATAAATTAATTAAGTTGATCAACTAAATAAAAGAATTAGACAAATTCATTTATAGATAGTAAACTTTTATTATTTAAATAGAGTCATGATTTAAAGGATTGATCTAGTATGAATAAATATGATATGGTGATAGTAGGTTCAGGTCCTGCGGGATTAACAGCAGCTATTTATTCCGGCAGACAGAACTTCAAGACTCTAGTTTTGGAGAAGGCATTAGTCGGTGGAACTGGATTGATGGTGCCACTCATGGAAAACTATCCTGGTTTTGATATGATATCTGGAAGAAAATTGATAGAGCTTATGAAAACTCAAACTATGAGGCATGCAGAAATAAAAGAATTGGAGGAAGTTAAGAAAGTGGAATACAATGAAGAGTTACTGAAAATATCCACTTCTAAGGGAAATTACATGTCTAAATCCGTCATATTAGCTACAGGTAGTAAGCATAGATTTCTTAATGTTCCTGGTGAAGCTGAATTCTTAGGGCGCGGAGTTTCTTACTGTGCTACCTGTGATGGGCCATTATTTGTTGGTCGTAGAGTACTTGTCGTTGGCGGAGGGAATAGTGCAGCGCAGCAGGCGATCTATTTGGATAGTATAGGAGTTTTAGTGGCTATGGTTCACCGTAGAAGTGAACTTAGGGCAGAAATTTATCTGCAGAGGCTTTTAGAAGATAAGGATATACCCATTATATGGAATTCTGAGTTAAAGAAGATTAAAGGTGATCAACTGGTGCAAAGTGCAGTTTTATGTAATAATAAAACAGGGAAAGAAGAAGAAGTTGTTACAGATGGTGTGTTTGTAGCTGTTGGTGAAATACCATCTAATCAGTTGGCCTATGATATGGGGATAGAAATTGATGAGCGTGGTGGATATATAATTACAGATAAAGGTCAAAGAACGAACCTTCCTCGTGTTTATGCTGCTGGTGACGTAACTATCGGAAACAATCAATGGTTGATTGCATGTTCTGAAGGGGCGGTAGCTGCATTATCTGCATATCAAGACATCCAAATAAGGAAAAAATAAAACATTTATCTTTTATAAAATTAAATTATAACTAAACAGAATTTGTATTTTCATAGTTATGATTGATTATAAATTCTGTGAAATCTAAAGTTTTTCGGAAAAATATAGATTTTGGAATAAAATCCAGTTTAAAGTGATAAATTATTAAATATTTTAATGCAATTTTGAACTTAATTACTTCTAAATTTTATTTCTGTGAATAATTAACTTTTGAATTTTATTCGTTTAGCATATTAATCGTGGTTAAATTGTTATCTAATGTTAGATTCGGCCCTGCAGGAAATCCTTTAGGATATAGGGGTGAAACTGTAAATGTTTGTAATTATATACATAGAAGAGGATTAGATGCATATGAATATCAGGCTACATATGGGGTGCGTATTTCTAAACAATCAGCATTAAAGCTTAAAAAAAACTCTAAAGTAAATGATGTAAGGATTTCAATGCATGCACCTTACTACATCAATTTATCATCGAATAAAGAGGATGTAATCGAGAGATCCATCCAAAGATTAATTCAGTCAGCTAAAGCAGCTGAATGGATGGATGCTTACAGGATTGTCTTTCATCCAGGATTTTATACTAAATATACACCCAAAGATGCCATGGTGAAGCTTCACGGTGCTGTTAATATTTTAAATGAGAAATTAAGCTCAATTGGTGTTTCTAATTATACTTTCGCACCTGAGACAACTGGTAAAAAATCACAGCTTGGTAGTCTAGAGGAGATTATAGAGATATGCAGGACACATGAAAACTTTACTCCTACAATAGACTTTGCACATTTGCATGCTAGATCCGGTGGAGGAATAAAAAATAAAGAAGATTATAGGATAATATTTGAGAAATTAGAAAATGAGTTAGGTTTAAAATCAATTCATAGTCACTTTACAAGCATAGAATTCACGGATAAAGGTGAGAGAAGACATCATGCTCTTTTTGAGGATGATTATGGGCCTCCATTAGAACCACTTCTTGAAGAAATTGCAGAAGTAGGTTGGAATGTAACTGTAATCTGTGAAACTCCCAGATTAGATGAGGATGCTCTAGTAATGCAGAAGATTTATAATAATATTATTAAAAATTAATTAATTCATATGATCTTTTTTTATTCAGGGTTAACAAAATAATTTTTCAAATTTTGTATGTTTTTTTTAGGCCCAAAGTATATATGTTTATGATTAAAAAATTATTAGTGGTGATTACCTAGTGAAATTTAACAATATAATCTCCGATCCAATTATATCAGATAAAAAGACTTCAAGAATCCCTGAAAAACCTAAAAATGAAGCTAAATTAGTTGTTCTTCAACCTATTGGTTACCCTTTTCTTTGTAACTTGGTGGAGAATCCTAAAATAGAAATTTTTAATAAAGAACTCTTTGAACTCTATGCCCGAGAACAATGGGAAGGATTTACGGTAAATGAGGGTTCATTTATTTTTGATCAGAAATTATTACCTGATTATGCCTTCAAGATTATAAAAGCCAATCCAGATAACTCTGAGATAACAGAACAAACTTCTATAGTACTAATGGAAATTGAAGAATCTAATGAAATAAGGAGACTGGAAAGTAATATTAAGTTGGAGGATGTTATTGGACAGGAACGGGCTAAAACTAAATGTAAAATCATTATGAAGTATTTGCAAGATCCGTCGCACTTTGGTGAATGGGCGCCGCGTAATGTACTGTTCCACGGTACACCTGGAACCGGGAAGACCATGCTTGCTAAATCCTTATCTAACGAGCTTAATGTGCCGTTATTCCTCATAAAAGCTACCCGTTTGATAGGTGAGCATGTAGGGGACGGAGCTAGGCAAATACATGAATTATTTGAAGCAGCATCCATCACAGCCCCTTCGGTAATATTCATAGATGAAATAGATGCCATAGGTCTGGATAGAAAATACCAATCACTTAGAGGAGACGTATCTGAAGTAGTTAACGCATTACTCACTGAAATGGATGGAATAGACTATAATAAGGGAGTGGTGACTATAGGTGCCACTAATAATCCTCATCTCCTAGATTTCGCTATAAAAAGCAGATTTGAAGAGGAAATAGAATTCACATTACCTAATGATGAAGAGAGATCAGCTATAATTAAGCTTTACGTGAAATCATTACCCCTTCCGATTGAATTTGACCTTAAAAAATTGGTTAATTATACTAAAGGAATGTCTGGAAGGGATATTAAAGATCGTGTTTTAAAAGTAGCTTTACATAAGGCTATCTATGAGGATGTAGATTTAATAACATGGGACCAAATTAAATATGCATTAAAACAACTAAAAAAGGATAATGATCAGCCAAAAGGAATGTTTGCTTAATTATATTTAATTTTTTTCTTTTTTTGTTAATTTCGATTAAATCTATCATTAAACATTTTTTTAATATAAAATCAAAATATTTAAGAAACAAAAATATTATTAGAACGATACTAGTACTTAATTAGTTATTATTGATAATTTTAAAGCAATAATAATAAAATTAATATTTACTTTATGATCTCTCATTATTATCTTCTGAGAAAATAGTTTCAATGGCTTTCATAACCATTATGTCGTCTTTTTCAGCAGCATTCCTTATATTTTTAATTATATCACAAAAGACACGATCTACCACTACTTGGGTCAAATCATTAACTATCTTTTCTTTACCATTAAGGTCTCCCAACATTTTCAGCGCTCTAATTATTTCTTTCTGTCTTATTTCTTCAGCACTAGCCCGTATATGCGATATAATTGGCTCAACTTCCAGACGTTTTAATGATTTTTCCAAAAGTTCCAGTTCATCCTCTACGATCCTTTCCGCATCAGAAACCTCTGCTTTCCTCATTTTAAGATTTTCATCAGCTATAAACCTTAAATCATCCATATTGAATAGTTTAACACCTAATTCTTTCACATTTTCATCAATATCTCTTGGATTAGCAATATCCACCATCACTAACTTGGAAAGATTCTCAACAGGAACAAACTCTCCAACTTCTTTGTATGTTAATATGTGGTGGGGTGCTCCAGTTGCACTTATAACTACATCAGCATCTCTCATGGCTTCATGAAGCCTGTCGAAGTGAATAGCACATCCATTTAATTCACAGGCTAATTTAACAGCACTCTTATAAGTCCGATTAGCCACAACTATAGCTTTAAGTTTCTTTTCTACAAGCGCCTTAGCTACCAGAGTGCCCATTTTACCGGCACCGATAACCAACACTTTTTTACATTTTAAATCTCCATGTACGGATTCAGCGAGCTTCACTGCTGCAGTTCCAATGGATGTTGACCCTTGATTTATGCTAGTGTTTTTCCTTACTACTTGCCCCACATGCACTGCCTTAGTAAAAATAGTTCTTAAAATGGGTCCCATACAACCATCTTTCAGACCTTTTTTTCTAGCATTTTTTATTTGTCCCAATATTTGGTCTTCACCAATTATCATTGACTCTAATCCTGATGATAATCGTAAAAGGTGCCGTAATGCATCTTTATCTGTTTCAACTACGAAATTTGATAGATCCAAGGATATATCATCTTCCTTTAACTTGTCTAAAATCATATAAACTTCAGCTCGGTTACATGTTTTTAGGTATAGATATTCGTGGATACCAAATTTTCCTTGGATTTCGCGAGAAATAATGTCTAATTCCCGGGTTAATCTTTCTATCTGAGCTATATCTGCTGTCTGATGATCCACTCTTACATTCAGAATCATTATATTAACCCCGAATACTTTAAAGATTTAAGGATTTTCTTAAAAAATTATCAACGTATGTTTTGGCGTTTACTAGTTTCCCTTCTTTTAGCAGCTCTTTAATTTTTTCATCCTTTAAAATATGACTTAAATAATATTTTCTTTTCTTCTGGTCTTTCACTTCATTTTTTAGTAATTTACGGGTAAAATCTTGAAGTTCTATTTGTAGAATATCATCTTTTGTTATTATTTTCTCTATTCTTTTTCTTAACTCTCGAGCCATTAATGGACTTTTACCTTGAGTGAATATACATATTTGAACATCTCCTATAAAAAAAGACGACGGTACAATAATATCACCTTTCACCGGGTGGTCTGCTCTATTCAATAATTTTCCCTTTGCAAGATTTGACAGACGCTGATTTAACTGTGTATCCCCCGTAGCTAATACCACAAGATCAGCCCATTTGACACATTCTTCAGCTTCATTCATAGGTTTTAAAGATGCTCCTAATTTTAATAATTCTATTGGAAGCATTGATCCTAATAAAATTACATTGGCACCTGATTCTAAGAATCTTATAGCTCTCCTCGTCCCCACTTCTCCTGATCCTGCAATTAAAACATTTTTATCATTCATTTCCAGGAAGAGTGGTGTCAAACTCATTATTTATAACTCCAAGTTTTTCATTCGTAAAATCTTGATAGCTGTTTTAAGATCATTACCGCATTCCTGTAAAATCTTATCGGCTTCTTCTTCAGAAACTTGGAAAGTTTCCGATAAAGCTTTAACACCTTCAGTTATAGATGAATTAGATAATCCAACTAATTCTTCGGATAATAATTTTTTAAGCTGCATATATTCATCTTCACTCATATCAATTCTTTTCATTAACATATCCCTTAATGGACATGGTTTAGATGGCTTACAGCACCATACCAAGGATCCGAAACAAGTTCCTTCACCGTGGCCTAATCTACTTTTTTCTCCAAATTTTTCTTTTATATTAATATAATCTTGAGGTGTGAGTTTAGCGTCTTCCAAAGCATATAATATGGGACAGGGTTTTACTGGTGGACAACAAAATGCTAAAGCTCTTTTATCACCTCCCCTGCATACATGTGATGGTGAATCTTCCCACTCCATTCTATTCCTCCGTAAACATCTTATTTTTCTCTTTGGGTGTTAAGTCCTCTACTATATTTTGTGGCTCTCCAATCCTTAGGATTTTTCCCCCTCTCATTAATGCAGCTCGGTCGCAGACTTCCAGTACAAAATCCATATCATGACTTATTATAAGGAAAGTTTGGTTAAGATCTTCACGTGCTTTTCTTATAGAATCAGTTACTTGAACACGGGTTATAGGATCCATAGTTCCTGTGGGTTCATCTAAGATTATGATATTAGGTTCTTTTATCAGTACTTGAGCTAAAGCTACCCGATGACGCTCTCCACCACTTAATTCATCAGGATATTTAGTTAATAAATTATCAGCATATTCTTCATCAAAACCAACTGCTTTAAGCACATATAATGCTTTCATTTTAGCAAATTCTGCTGGAAGTTCTAGACTTATAGCTATAGTGAGATTTCCCAACACATTTCGATGAGGATAGAGACTGTATTCTTGGTGAAGTATTCCCAAGTAAGGTTTCACTCTACCTCTTCCAATGAATCCTTTTTGAGTCATGTCTATCCAGTTATCTCCCAGTTTAACAGCTATACTTCCGTTGCTTGGGTCGGTTAAACCATAAAGTATTCTAGATAGGGTGGTTTTACCAGCACCACTTAAACCTACTACACCGAATATTTCTCCTTCATCGACTTCAAAACTTACATCATCGACAGCCTTCACTACACCCCTTTCTATTGAGTAATAATATTTTTTAACTCCTTCCAGTTTAATTATAGGGCCGCCGATTTTAATTACGTCCCGTTTTTCAGGTAGAGGCACCTGATCTAGGAATTTCTGTACAACTACTGTGGGATTACCTTCTTCTATGATTTCTCCTTTTTCTAGCCATATTACATGGTCAGAGAGTTTTTTCATCACTTCGGGCCAGTGTGAGGTGATAATCATGGTTGTGCCTTTTTGTTTTACTCCTTCTAGAAGAGCTTGATGTATTAGTTCTGCTGTTTTGGGGTCTAGTGTTCCAGTGGGTTCGTCTGCTAAGAATAGCATAGGTTCTTTTGCCATTTGTCTGGCTAATACTACTCTTTGTTTTTCTCCACCACTAAGGTCTCGGGCGATGTGTGTAATACGATGGTTCATTTGGACTGTGTCAATAAGATCTATGGCCATATTTGTGCTTTCGTCTTCATCGTGTCCGCTGATGGATTTAATTACATTATCAATTACAGTATCGTCCTCGTAGAGGGCGAAAGTTCTTTGAAGCATTATGGATATTCTTCTTTTTATAGCTGTGAATAGTAGTCGTTCACAATTCCAGAAATCCACTTTATATGGTTCAAATTCGCATCCACAGATACTACAAGTTTTCCCGGCGCGTGAAGGTGCGTCTACAATTCTACAATCTGGGCATAAGGCCACATTATAAAAGATTTTTCCTTTATCTGGTTTGTAATCTTGCATTCCTCGTAGCATATTTATTAAAACAGACTTTCCAGCACCGCTTCTTCCTAAAATACCTAAAACATTTCCTTCCTCTATGTTCATGTTAATGTTTTTCAGAACATCTACGCCTTTAAACGTCTTGGTGACATTTTCTATTTCTATAAAAGACATGAAACACATCCTTTTATTTTAACTTTATGATAAATACTAATTAATTTTGAACTGATAAAATATAAGATTCTTTCTCAATAATATTGATATCTTAATTTTTAATTCATACATTTTTTTAGTTAATCTACTTGATTTTTTTGTTTATAAAAAATTTTTTTATATATTCATTTAATTTTTATTCAGATTTATATTAATGAAAGATCAAAGGGTATTATTCCAGACTTAAGACATCGAGCCATAGATATACCATCTGCACCAGCAGAAATCATCTTTCGAGCTGATTCAATGTCATGTATGTAATTATTCCCAATTAGAAATATGTCTGTATTTTCTTTGATGGAAGATATTACCTTGTAATCCGCATTTTTATATCCCGGTTTCACAGCATCCACATGTAGAAAATCAGCTCCAGATTCTTCCACAATTTTAGAAATGGTAATTATATCAGTATTGGGAGTGTTGGCTCGTATTTTCACTGAAACCTTACAAGCAGAGTTTTTTACAACTTTTTCAGTAAATTTATTTAACAAATCAGGTTCCATGAGCAACGCCTGTCCACATTTTAAATCCACTATTTCGGGTTGTTGGCAGTGGGCATTTATTTCCACCACATCCACACCGTTCAATTTTGAAATTTCAATTATTGGTTCGGGTGTAGTGGCTCGGATATTAACAGATACTTTACCATTCCAATCTGTTTGATCTTTAATTATAATGATTTGTTGTTTTATATGGTTTATTAACTCTGTTTCTGGAATATTAAATTCTGCTCTACCTCTTCGGATAATCATACGCCCGGCATTTATAGTTCTCTCATCTGCGTTGTAACCTCCAATAGTCACCATATCAAAACCTTGGGGGGCTAGTTCACTGCAGAATTTTCCATCAGTTATACCTGCCATGGGTGCTATAACTTCAATAGATACACTCCTGTTTTATATTTAAATTTAATAGATTAAAAAATCATAAATAATATTATTTAAGTTATTACACAAAAAATTATTACTCATTTAATAAATAATTTCAACAAAAAAATATTCTCAATTAATATCTTTATTCCTTCATAACATGAACTAAATCATAAGTAAATCCGCCCCTTATCTCTTCCAAGGCAAGATCTGCTAAATTTGCAGCCTTCTCGGCGGTAGGAGCTTTTCCAACGCCAGCTTTAAGCGCTATATTAATTTCTGCCTTTATTTCTTCTATAATCTTCAAAAGTCCTTGAGGTTCCAAACCATTACAAGGAGACATGAAGTTATCACCACCAATAAAAAACAGTAAAGATCCCCTTTCAATCAATTTCTTCATAAGAAAATGTTGAACTCGATTAACAATAAAAGAAGTATCATATGCAGGAATTATATCAGTTAAAGAATCAGTTATACCATTTATATCGATATGGGCTATCTGAACAAAGCTTTCATCTCGCTTTGCCATACTATCTATTGCCAAAACTTCCTTTCTATCCTCAGACTGGGCTCCACCATAATTTTGCAAAGTATTAGTAGCTTTCCTCTGAGCATCATAAGGAGTTACAGCTGTCCCTACACCCATACTCACAGTTACAGGATAACGGTTTCCAATTGACTTTTGAATACGAATATGATCTTCCATATCAATACCATTTGTAACAGCTAACATATTATCAAAACGGGTGAAAAATACCAACCCACCTTTAGCAGCAAACTGTCTTTGCAGATCTGCATAAAGTTCTGACTGTAAAATCTGGAGATCAGCCTCAGCCCGAGGAGTAGGAGTAACAGTCCAAGGACCATAATTATCAATTTGAATCAAAGTCATCTGAATCATAAAAATTCACCCAAAATATTTCTGGCTAACATCATTTTATCCTCGATGTTTTTCATATTGGTGTTTGTTACAACAACCTCTGATATTAGTTTTTCTATTTCTTCTTCATAAACAATATCATCTAAATCAATGAAGAACTTATCCAAAAAATTCTGATACATATTGGCAACACCACAAGAAGATACATCATAACCTAAAGCATGCATAAACTTATCGGCAGGACCGCTTACAGGCTTATCTCCAATTATTGGGGATACACCAACTACATAGGATTTTTTGAGAACATTACGGACATTTTGCATTGATATTATGGGACCCACTGAAGTCACCGGATTTGATGGCCCTATAATTACCATATCTGAATTTTCAATGGATTCAATAACACCTGGAGCCGGCTCAACTTGATTATAATCTACACTTAGAACTTCTGGCTCGCCTCTCAACTCTATCAAGAACTGATGGAAATCCAAATCCCCAACATTAGTATTGATATTAATATGTGATTTCTGGTCACTCATGGGAATTATTTTGGATTTTATGCCTAAATTATTCCTTTGAATATCAACAACCTTCGAAAGAGGATTATTCTTTAGAAGTAGGGTTTTTTGAATCTTTATCGCCCTATCTTGATCTCCAATTTTTAGAAGCTCACCGCACCCGATCAAATTTAAAGTTTCATGGGTTATAAAGGTATCATCAGCAATACCATACCATGTTTCATCGTTAATGATTTCAGCTAATGTATACATTACGGTGTCAATGTCCGCAGTTACATAAACTCCGGAGAAATAAGAGTTCTCCAATGTATTAACAATTACTGTAATGTTTAAAGGATCTATAAGGTGAGTTATGCCTTGCAAGAGTTTAGGGGTTCCAGTCCCGCCAGATAATACAGTTATCATAACAATTTCACTTTATTTTTAAATTAATAGATTATTTAAATTAAATCGTATGTAGTTCATAGAAACACATCATATTTTTTAGGCCTAATTAAAGGTTTAATATCAGCAAAATCATTTTTAAGCTGTTTAAAATAACCTAATCCTCTAATTAAAACTACAGGTATGCCTTCATTAGCTTGACCCATTACAATTGATGCTGCTGATGCTAATTCGTCTGCTACAGCTATACTAGTGGTTTTAAGCTCTTTACCATACAAATCTTTTTCACCACTTCTGTCCCATAGGGGATACATACCAGATACTCCAATTGCAGTACCAATAGCTCCTTCCCTGAAAGCACGACCTTGTGTATCCGATACAATAACTGCTATATCTTTACCGGTAGCATCCTTAATTCTTCTCATAATCTTATATGCACTTCTATCTGGATCTTCGGGAATTGGTGTGGCCAGTCCTTCATCAATATTTGACTCATCTATTCCAGCATTGGCACATATAAATCCCTGTTTAGTCTCAGAAATTATAAAATTGGGTCCTACCTTAATTATTTCTTTTGACTCCTGAAGAATGGCTTCTACGAGTTCTGGTTTTTTACCAGTCTTAGCTGCAAGTTTCAGTGCATTTGAACTAGGAATAATAGTGTTAAGTTCAATGATTTTTCCTTCTGCTTTAGATATGGCAGTTTCCGCTATTACTATAACATCACCTTCATGAATCTCTTGATTCATCTGCTTTAGACATTCAAGAATTATATCATTGAGGAAATCTCCTTTTTTAATAATAGATATTCCTTTAACACCAATTATTTCTAGATTCATTTTAATATACCTAAATTAAATTTTAAATTTAATTATAATTTATAATATTGAATCATTATTTAAAAGGATATTAATAATTTATATTGATGAATCTTTAAGGAGTTTCATAAAGTACTTATACTCCAACTATTCTTACCAAAAGCTGCAGCTGAAGTCACTGGATTAGTGAATTCAGCAAATCCTGTTCCATTCATTATAAATTCAGCAGCTGCATCAGCATCTTCTGCACAAAACTCTACTATTTTTGGTTTAATATGCTCATATGTAGCTATGTAAGCGGCTTTACCATCTGGAACCTTTTCTACAATTAAAGTATCATGGGTCACAATTCCAAGATAAGCATCTCCTGTTAATGAGGTTGCTCCTGCTATGCGGGGGGTTTTATAATCATCTTTTTCATAATCCATGGTTAATAGAGTTAATCCCAGAGCATCACGGATATTCATTCCTGAACTAATTTTCTCGGCAATTATATCGGTTTGTGATCCGTTAGAAACCACAGCCACATCATCAACTATTTTAATACAGTTGTAAGCAATGTAAGGATTTTTAAAGATATCTTTTTCGAAACCTTCTCGAGGTATTACAGAAACCCGATCGTCGTAACCCTTAGTGGCACGGTTTGGAAAAGAACGGCTTGAAACACGATAAGCCGAGAATTTACCATAATTTGTACTTCCTACAGCCAACATTCTACCCAAATACATTTTTTAATTCCCCCATTCCATGATTAATACATTATTTTTAAAATTTATTAATTTTATAATAATAAAAAGTATTTATTTTTCTCATTAAAAAAAATCTAATTATTTATACATTGAATTTTGGAATTTCTAATCTATATGGTATATAAATGTTATTTTTGGTATCTATTTACAGTTGCCCAAGATTTCCTCACAAAATCAGGTAGTTCTTCGTATGAGATGTTTTTTAAGAATTTAATGGTTTTAGGATCACTAGGGTATCCTGATCCAATATCACTGAAAGTTTTCCTTAATTTCGCAATTTCCAAGTCTCGTTCAACTTTGGCTACAATGGATGCTGCAGCCACCACTACATATTTATCCTCTGCATTATGTTCTGATATAACTTTTAAATCTGGGAAAACCGTTTCCATTTCGCTTTTAAATCTCTCCGGCTTTACATCTATACAATCTATGATAGAGATAGCTGCATTGGAGTCTTCAATAATTTTTTGCATTGCTATTTTCTCTATTTGATTCAAATTTATGTCTTTAGATCTTAAAAAATCTATATCGTGGGCAGTTATTTTAACAATATGATATTCGGTTATTTTCCTAATTTTTCTAGAGAGGATAGTCCTTTTTTTTGGAGAAATCTTTTTAGAATCCTTTAATTTAAGTCTTTCAAGATATTTAATTCTACTTTCTTTAAGAGCGACTCCTGATACTACTAGTGGACCTAATACTGATCCTCTGCCGGCTTCATCTATTCCTACTATCTTCATTTTTCTTCATGCAGAATTTTAAGGTAATGAATATATTAAGGTAAGTGGGAATGTTTTTTATTGCAAACAAAAATAAAAAAAAAGTTATTTGATGATTTATTTTAAATTAATAATTATTTCATGGCTTTTAAACGGACTTCTGGTTCTAATGCTCTAGGTTCTGCAGCTACTATGGCTGCTCCTTTAGCCACCACAGTCATAGGATCATCAGAAATCTCAACTGGAATACCGACTTCTTCATAAATTCTTTCTTTAAGTCCTTTAAGTTGAGAAGTTCCTCCCACCACTATGGTTTTATTATATACGCCAGCTATGAGTTCTGGAGATATATTTTTAAGTATAAGGGATAATGCTTCTATTAACCTTATAATTATGGGTTCAGCAGCATCGGCTATCATGATTGAATCTATGTCTATCTTTTGGGGTTTATTAGTTTCCAATGATTTACCAATTGCCTGAGTACTTGTAGGTTTTATTTCTGTACTAGAATGAACCATTCCCACTTTAATCTTGGCTTTTTCTGCTTCATGTATGCCTATTTCTACATTATAGGTTTCCTTTACTTTCTTAACTATATTGGTGTCTATGTCATCTCCACCGCTTCGTATAGTTTCAATATCTGTAATTCCACCTAAGGATATAACAACAACATCACTAGAACCTGCACCTAAATCAATTATCATGGTTCCTGATGCATCTGCTATAGGTAATCCTGCTCCTATTGCTGCCGATAATCCTTCACTAATAACTAGCACGAATTTGGCACCAGCTTCTACTCCTATTTCTTCTACAGCTTTTTTTTCCACTTCGGAGGCATCTCCAGGGATACCAATAACTATCCGTTCAATGTTCTCCACACCATCTCCAGCTCCTTGTTCCATTGAGTATACTAAAAGAGCTTTTGCCTGAGCGATACTTTCTATAACTCCCATTCGCAGTGGTCTTACTGCTATTATATCTTCGGGTGTTCTTCCAAGCATAACTTTAGCTTCATCTCCAACTGCAAGCACAAATGATGGTTCTTCTTTTTTTACTGCTACTACTGAAGGTATTTTATATAATTCAAATTTATCTCCTGATGGTTTAGCTACCACGGTGTTAAGAGTTCCTAAATCAATTCCTAAAGTGTTAGAAAGACCTTGTTTTTTAACATTTTCATTTTCTTCTTCTTTTCCAAAAAAACTCAATTTTAATCCTCCTCTAAAAATTTATTGAATTCTATCACAAATAACTTATTATGCTTGACTAATTCTTTAATTCTTTCTTTATCATTTTCAACAGATATTAAGACGGTAGATATAGCAATATCTGTCATTTTAAATAATGGATCAATAGTTTTACGTATAATTGATGGCATTTTGTTTGTTAAGTAAATATCAGTCTCTATGAATCCTGTTGTCTTGTCTTCTAATAAGAATGTAAACTTAAGATGATTTTTTTCACAGTCACCCATAAATTTTTTTATATGATTATCAGGACCTACTACTAAGAGGAGTTCTGACTCATTCTCTGTGTAATAAGGAGCTATCTTTAGATAGGCGCCTCCTTGTTCCTTGCTAATTGAAGTTAAATCTCTTATTTTATTCACATCACCATATAATAACAAAAAATCGAATTTCTGGGTTATAAATGATTCTTTATTTGCTATGTGTTCTCTGCACAGTATTCTAACTCTTTCTTTATCTAGTATTGCCTCATACGCTGCATTATTAATCAATTCTTCGCTACCAGCAATAACACACCATAACTTATCCGCATCATGAGAAGTGGATACCGTCGCAGCTTTCCTCAAAGTCTTAATTTTATTCTCTATCATCAGTTAATCACTCTTTCAGTTAAATAGATCAGATTAAATTTAGATCAGATTAGTATAAAATTAATAGATCACATATAACTAATAATTACAAAATTCTATTCATTAGTATAATAATTTATTCAAGTGATCCTTTATGTTATAATCATATATAAATAGCAGTGATGTCATTGGAACATCTATTCGAATCTCATTCATAATATTTTTCTGATCTTATTTATTACTAAATTTAAATTATTATTTCCATAAATAACTCACCCATATTATTATTATTATAATTAAATTAAATTAAATTTTTATTTGAATGAGAAAAAAAGACAAAGTAAATATGTTATTCAGCTATTAATTAGTGATTAAAAATGTTTGTGAAAGGAATTTTAAAAATAACAATTGTATTAGTTATCCTAGCAACATTACTTTTATTATTTGGTTATTTCTTAATCAGTTTAATCATATTTTTAATTATCGTATTCTTATTACAGTTTTTTAGAGATCCTTCTCGTAAAACACCAGATGAGGAGGGATTAGTAGTGGCAGCTGCAGATGGAAGATTTTTTAATGGTAAAATAGATATTATAAAAATAGTTAAATCAGATGATCATTTAATGAGTCAAATTCTAGAGAAAAATGAAAAAGGGATTTTAATTAGTACATACATGTCAGGCTTAGATGTGCATGTAAATCGAGTTCCTATCACTGGTAAAATTATCAAAACTCAATACTATCCTGGTAAATTTAAACTTGCCCAAGGTGATGTACATAAAGAAAACGAAAAGAATTTAATCTTAATAGAATCAAAATATGGGAAAGTTGGTGTGGTGCAGATTGCAGGTTTTGTAGCTAGACGCATTGTACAATACGTCCAAATTGGGGATATTGTGCATACGGGGGATCGCTTAGGGATGATTAGATTCGGGTCACGTGTTGATGTGATAATTCCTTACAAAAATTCTAGATTAATAATTCAAGAAGGAGAAAGACCTAAAGCTGGAGAAACCATTATTGCTAAAATGATGGGATGAAGGTTTTTAAAAATTAAATTTTATTAATGATGAAATTTGGAGTTTAATAGAAATGCACTTAAAATATCAGATGAAATTACCCGATTTAATCTCTTTGATTAATGCTTCTTTTGGATTTCTAGCTATCATTATGATATCTAGGGGTGATTTAGTACTCGCAGCTAAATTTATACTCATTGCAGTTATATTGGATTTTTTAGATGGCTGGGTGGCTCGCAAGACCAAAAGAGTTGATCAAGTTGGATTTGGAAAAAATATTGATTCATTATCTGATGTGATATCATTTGGTGTTGCACCAGGAATGCTTTTGTATTCAGCATCCACATCCTTTAGTATCCCATACATTAATATACTAGTATCTCTTTTAATAGTATTATGTGGGATAATAAGACTTTCAAGGTTCAATGTACTTTCAAATTCATCTCTGGATTTAAGTAGGGATAAATTCATAGGATTACCTATACCATCAACAGCATTGATTCTTGGATCATTATATCTATCAAATATATTCAATATTGAACTTTCATTAGCTATAATGGGGGTTGTATCCATCCTAATGGTAAGTAATTTCGAATATCCAAAAATTAAAAATACAAAACTAATACTGGTAAGTGGTTTGCTAATAATTTTAACGTGTTTACCACAAAGCATTACATCTGTAATTTTAAATCTTCCCGCAAACTTTTTATTCATCCTTACATTACTATACCTATTAACAGTGCCTTTTATGCATTTATATGCCAACCTTCGCAGAAGTGGTCAAAAATGTTAGATAAAATATTGGGAAAAAATGATAAAGATAATAATGGCCTGGATCTTCGTAAAAAAGATAAAGATCCAGGGATGGATGTCAGTGATCGTATTAAAAACATGGTTTCTAAGGCATCAAATGGATCTAAAGATCAAATCAATAAAATTAAATCTAAATCTAATTCAAATGGGGATGAGGATGACAAAGGTGCTAAAAGGAAAATACCAAGACCAATGCCTAAACCTCGCCCCAGAGATACTGGAAACGCTAGGTTAAAATCTCTTCAGAAACCTCCTGAGGATAAAAAACCAGATGGTATTGGTGGTATCTTACCTGGATTTGGAAGAAGAATGCCTGGTGGCGGTGGCGGGTCTGCTGGTGGTGGAGGTCCTGATGAAGATCAGAGAACTTTAGTAGGTGCCCTAGTTTTTGGACTTATATTAATTGTACTAGTGGGAGCGGGTTATTATTTCTTAGTGTATGCCCCTTATCAAGGTACATTGAATGATGCTAAACAATCTCAGATTAATTTGGTGAATACTTACTATGTCGGACCATTAGCAACAGATCCTGAAGCACAGACCTTATTATCAGAAATTGAGAGTGCAGTGACGCCAGCTCAAGCTTCAGCAGTAGATGTGATTGGTCCTGCAACTACTAGTTGGCAAGCATATCAAAATCAGCAAGTTAACACACTAAAAGATAACTACAGTAGAGTACAAGTTAATTATAATAATTCAGGAACTCAACAAACAATTATAATGAAAGTATCAGATGCTCAGCAATTAATTAGTCAATCAGATGCTGCAGTATTGTCAAATATGGTTATAACTACCCCAAATACAGTGGCAATACCTCTTATATTAACCAGATTACAGGCAGCTGGCGGGGTAATAAATGTGGGAGATGCTGTAGACATCTACTTAAACTCTAATGGAACAACAGCAGTACAATCAGCCAATCAGACTAATCAAAGTGGTAGCACTCAAAGTAGTGGTAGCACTCAAAGTAGTGGTAGCACTCCTATAGTTAGTGGGGCGACAGTACTAGCTCTTTTAAGATCTGAATCAGATAGTGGAACTATATCTGCTAATTTAACTGAAGCTCAAAGTATTGCTGAGAATCAGATATCAACTAGTAGTTCAACTTCTCAATCTTCAGACACGGATGTTGATCAACTATTAAGGGCAGCTGCTTCAAATACATGGGATCCAACAACAATAAACGCTCTCTTAGATAACTATGGGTACAATTTAAATAATTTAGAAAGAGTCTCCAATCTTGGTGACCTTAATGCACAATACCTGGTTATTTTAGAAATACCTCAACAAAATGCAATGACTGTTATTCAAAACATGAATTCATTACAGTTAGTCGTGCCAACAGAAAGCGCACCAACTTGGATGGCAACAGAACTCCATCAAATATATGGATAAATGATCCTATCAAACTAGAAGATTATTAGAGAATTTTCTTATTAGGAAATTTTCCTATAATCTCCATTTTATATCATAAAATTAAATAAACAGTATGAATAAATAAATAGATAAATATAAATAATTAATACGGACTATTACGAATTATGATTTTCTGATTATAATTATGATATAAAATAGGGGAATGATAAATAGGGGGAGGAAAATATGAATTTAAGTAAAAATACAATAATAATAATAATTTCTCTTTTTGCAATTATAGGTGCATTTACTTTTGCAGACTCATTAAGCACTGTTTCAGCAGATGATAATTCCACATGGGTAGCTTTTAATACTTCCAATGTAGGGCTTGGGGATCTTATGGCAACCATTACTGTAACTATAAAAAATACTGCGAGTGTCCCTGAGTATTTCAAAATAAGTCAAGTATATACTGGCTCTATTACTAATGGTACAATAAACTGGACCGTTAATAGTACTAATCCGACTGCAGAATACATGATCGATAACACTAATCCTGGAAACAGCCCAACTACAACCGGAGATCTTGGTTGGCAAATTGCACCGGGACAAACAAAGACAGTATCATTTGTCCTACATGCAAATGGTGGGATGGGAGAAATACCATATTATTTAACTAACGAAAATGCTGTTAATAATACATATTGGCCTTTAATACCAGATATGGGCTTAAGTGCATCTTGGTTCGACCCTGATGAAATACAAACCTTAAATCCTAATTTACAATTAGAATCATGGAGTGGAACTTTTACATTTGGAGCTGTAAATGGGGCAGATTATCCTGTTTCGGGAATTATAAGGGGGCCTGTCATACCAACTGATTCTAACTTGATCTATAGTGATCCTAAAGCATTCCTAGATACTGGTTCAGTAGCAGGAACCGGTGTTGCTTTATGGAATGTTACGTTAGGGCCATATGATGGGGCGATTGATTCATCTGATTCAGAATTTTTCAAGTATACTTACAAATGGCCAATTCCAAATAAGGGCCCCGTATTTGGAACAGGTTCATCCGTATTTGCAGCAGCAGGAAATCAAACTAACAATACTACTAGTACAGTTCCTAATCAGAATACAGGTATTCCAATGGGACTTTTAGGACTTGCAGCTGCCATGGTGGGTGCTGGTGTGGCATACGCTAAGTTCTTAAGGTAGTAAAGTTAAAGAATTTTAACATGAAATTCCCCATAAAACTCCCTACTTTATTTATATTAGTAGGGATGTTCATTATTTCTCTTTATCTTTTAATTGAAGTGGATTATTATTCTTACTCAGCAACGATATCTGACTCTAATGATACTCCTTACGTAGTTATACCATCAATAGGGGTTAATGAAAGCATAAATAATAAGTCTATAGATTATGGGGTGTATTATGAACCTTTATCATCCTTACCAGGTGAAGGTACTGTAATACTTTTTGGACATAGAACATTGCATGGTTCGCCTTTTTTAAACTTGAATGAACTACAATCGGGTGATAATGTATATCTGGAATGGCCAGGTATAGGAAATGTGGAATATACAGTTTCTAATACTACAATTGTGGATGCATCATATCAAATACCATTATATCAGGGTAATACTCTATTTTTAATAACTTGTTATCCCATAAGTTCGGATACTCAGAGAATGATTATAGGATCGAAATATGATAATACAACACCCCTACAAAGCACTCAAAGCAAACCGAATTCCCAATCCTCTGATGCTTTTTTAATTATAGCCGGCTTATTTGGTGGGGGGATGCTTCTAAGTAAGTTTTACCCAGTAAAACAAGATAAAATCCTGATAGTTATAGCTACAATCGCATTAACTGTTCTTCTGATTTATGCTTATTTCTTCCCAGTTCCAACTGATGGTATAGAATCTTTACTGACGAACATAAATAACTTCTTCAGTCTCTAATTAAAAATCTATTCATACTATAAACTTTTTTTTAGATAATTAAGTTTTTTAAAGTTTATTATATCATAAATCTAATAATTAAATTAGAAAAAGAATCTTTAATGGTAATAAAATGAATGTTTATGAGAAATATTTTAAACTTATCTCGAAAAGAGAAAGGGCAATCTTTGAGGGTGCAATAACTATGGGGGCACTTTTCCATCAATTTATTGGAACTCCAGTTAACTCTAAAACAGTTGATGGAATTGAAAAAGCCATGAAGGAAGCAATGGAGCTTCAACCTTGTATAAATGAAGTAAAAATTATAATTAACCGGGAGATGCTAGGACAGATAAAGAATGAATTCCAATATATATCTTTGAGTGGAGATATGCTGGATATAAAAGTGTTTTCGGAGTACGAAGGCCATATGGCCGTTATTAGAATGAAATTTATAGAGGAACTTCAGTATCCCTTAATGTATGTAGAAGAAGTAAAATAAAGCTATTTAAATTTTTTAAATATAGGATAATAATTGATATTTATATTATTTATTAAGTAATTTTTTTTATTTATTAAAAATTTATTTCAAACTATTAGTTTGCATTAACTTTAACTAAATTATATTAAAATGAATTAATATAAAATTTTTTATCTAATGTAAATTAGTAGAGATTATAAAATTTCGAATCTTATTTGAATTATAAAAAAAATAACCTACAACATGTCAATAATATTTACTTAAACTCAAAAAGGTATTAAATCAATTAGGTAATTCTATGATAATAAAAGTTAATGAAAAGTTCTGCAAAGGTTGTAATTTGTGCACAGAATTTTGTCCACTGAAGGTTTATGAAAAATCAAAAAAATTGAACAAAAAAGGAATTTACGTGCCAATTCCAGTAAACCCAGAAAAATGTACAAAATGTGGATTATGCACTTTAATATGTCCAGATCAAGCTATAAAAGTGGATGAAAATAATGAAAACTGAAAAATATTTTATACTGGGTAACGAAGCCTGTGCCAGAGGAGCTATTGAAGCGGGATGTAGATTTTTTGCAGGTTATCCTATAACTCCCTCAACAGAAATAGCAGAAGATATGGCGATATTCCTCCCTCAGGAAGGTGGATCATTCATACAGATGGAGGATGAGATATCTGCATTAGGAGCTGTAATTGGAGCAGTTTGGGGTGGTCTTAAAGCAATGACTGCCACTTCAGGACCAGGATTCTCACTTATGCAGGAGCATATAGGTTACGCTGCCATGACTGAAACTCCACTGGTAATTGTAAATATGCAGAGAGGTTCACCATCCACTGGTCAGCCAACAATGGCATCCCAAAGTGATATGATGCAAGCACGATGGGGATCTCATGGGGACTATGAAATAATAGCATTATCACCATCATCGGTTCAGGAATGCTTTGATTACACTGTAGAAGCATTTAACTTGGCTGAAAAATATCGTGTACCAGTCTTGATCATGGGTGATGAAATTGTTGGACATATGAGGGAGAAAATCACTATACCGGAAAAAGTGGAAATAAGGCCTAGAAAAATGCCAAAAGAAGATTTTAAAACATTTTTACCATTCAAAGCCCCTCCAAATGGAACTTCACCTATGCCTGCCTTTGGTGATGGTTACAAATTGCACATTACAGGACTTACTCATGATGAAAGAGGATATCCTGATGCTTCTAATCCAAAAACTCATTCTAAACTTGTAAACAGACTTTGCAATAAGATACGCAAAAATACTAACGAAATAGCTAGAATAAAAACTGAATTCACTGAAGAAGCAGAGATAATAATTTTATCCTATGGCGCTCCAGCAAGATCTGCAATAACCGCCGTTAAAAAAGCAAGATATCATGGTATAAATGCTGGTTTCATAAAGCTAGAGACAGTATGGCCATTTCCTGAAGATATGATAAGGAATGCAGCTAATAATGCCAAGAAGATTATAGTAGTAGAAATGAACTTAGGACAAATATTTTATGAAGTGCAAAGAATATTTCCAGACAAAAAAGTGGAGCTATTCCCAAAGATAGGGGGGGAAATGCACCATCCCCTGGAAATACTTGATAAAATTAAATCATCTAAATGAAAACAGTTTAAAATCACGTTTTAATAAAAAATTTTAAATAATCATTGTATAAGAAGATCCTAACAAAATTGTAAATATAATATGTGCATAATAAAATGAAAAACGAGATGAAAAAATGGATAGAAAGATGGAAAATCCTTTAATGAAATATCTTAGAAGAGATAGGCTTCCCACCATCTTCTGTGCAGGATGCGGCAATGGAATTGTTATGAATACCTTTTTTAAGGGTATGGAAATGGCAGAAATAGATTTTGAAAACTTGATGCTGGTTTCAGGCATTGGATGTTCCTCTAGAATACCGGGATACATATACTGCGATTCGCTTCATACTACTCATGGCAGACCTATAAGTTTCGCTACAGGCGTTAAACTAGCTAATCCCGAACATGATGTGGTGGTATTTAGTGGAGATGGTGATGCGGCAGCTATTGGTGGTAACCATCTTATTCACGGTGCTAGAAGAAACATAAATATCACTGTTATCTGTGTAAATAACAGTATTTATGGTATGACTGGAGGTCAGATCAGCCCCACATCGCCACGTGGAAGCTACGGGAGTACAGCACCTTATGGGGCTTTGGAAAGACCTTTTAACCTTTCTGATTTAGTAACTGCTGCGGGTGCAACTTATGTTGCACGGTGGACCACTGCTCATCCAATACAGCTTTCAAATGCTATTAAAAAAGGTCTTCAGAATAAGGGATTTTCATTTATAGAAGCAGTATCCCAGTGTCCAACCTATTATGGGCGAAAAAACAAGATGAGAACTCCCATTGAGATGATGCAATGGATGAAAGAATCTAGCATACTAAAAAATAAGGCTGATAAACTAGAAGAAAGTGAATTGGAAGGAAAGATAATTGTAGGAGAATTCCAAAATAAAATGGAACCAGAATTTACTGATAATCTTTGCAAACTACTGGAAGCGAAATGTATAACTGGTAAACCAACTTCTATTAGATCAGCTTACATGGGGGATTAATTTTGCGTATTGATATAAGAATTGCAGGATTCGGTGGTCAAGGAATTATCTTAGCCGGTATCGTAATTGGCAAAGCAGCAGCGCTTTATGATGACTTATTCGCAGTTCAAACTCAATCATACGGTCCTGAAGCCAGGGGAGGAGCTTCTAAAACAGAAGTAATTATTAGCGATACTGAAATCGATTATCCCAAGGTTCAAAAACCAGATATCTTCGTGGCTATGTCACATGAAGCACTTATAGCGTATTTGGATGACCTAAAGGATGGGGGAACGTTGATAGTTGACCCTGATTTGATAAAGGAAGATGAAGTTATATCTTTTGTAAAGAAACATAATATAAAGTTTTATAAGGCCCCTGTTACTAGAATAGCTGAAGAAAAGATTGGAATTAGAATAGTAGCTAATATAGTTATGATCGGAGCTATAACCAGTATAACCCATGTTGTATCTGTGGAAGCTGCTAGGCAAGCAATAGCAGAAAGCGTTCCTACTGGAACTGAAAATAAAAATATTGCTGCATTTGAAGCTGGAGCAAAACTTGAATATGGGGGTTGATTATTTTGAAAATTTACGAATATCAAGCCAAGGAAATATTTAAAAAGAATGGCATTCCAGTACCTATCAATCAATTAACTGAAAATGGGCTGGATGCTGAAAGAGCAACAGAAAATATAAATAAATCAGTAGTTCTTAAATCTCAGGTACTCGTGGGTGGTAGGGGTAAACTTGGAGGTATAAAATTCGCAGATAATCCTTATGATGCCCATAAAAGGACAGATGAACTCCTTAAGTTGAAGATTAAGGGAGAACAGGTGGATAAGATATTAGTTGAAGAAAAACTTGATATTGAATCTGAATTTTATTTAAGTGTTATTATGGATCGTTCCGTTAGAAAACCTCTTATTATAGCAAGCACTGAAGGTGGGGTTGATATTGAGGAAATAGCGCGAGAAACCCCTGAAAAATTAGTTAAATATTATGTTAATTCCCTTGAAGAATTTCTTCCATATCAAGCTAGAGATATTGCCATTGAAATAGGGGTTCCTAAACATTTAATTTCAAAAACAGGGATTATTATCTGGAATTTGTTTAATTTATTTCAAAAATATGATGCTACTATAGCAGAGATTAATCCTTTGGCACTAACTCCTCAAGGACTTATTGCAGCTGATGCTAAATTAGATATTGATGATGATGCATTGTATAGGCAAAGCGAACTAATGAATAAAGGATCAGTTAAGAAAGATGAATTTGCTTATGTTGAACTTGATGGAGATATAGCGGTTATTGGAAATGGAGCCGGACTTACCCTCAGCGGTATGGATATGTTAAAATTATATAGGGGAGAGGCTGCCACATTTTTGGATATAGGCGGTGGAGCATCTAAAGAAAATATAGCTAGAGCTCTCGATATTGTAATATCGAACCCTAAAGTTAAGGTTGTATTTTTAAACGTGTTAGGCGGCATAACCCGTGCGGATGATGTGGCAAATGGTGTTATCAGTGTTTTGAAAAGAGCTGAACGTAAGGTTCCATTAGTTATAAGACTTACAGGTACCAATGAAGAAGAAGGCCAAAGGATTTTAAATGAATCAGGGATTTCCTTTGAAACTTCTATGGAGGCAGCAGCGAGTAAAGCAGTTGAATTATCTTCGAAATTATAAGAAAGTAATTAATATTCTTAAATAAATTTCATTAATTCAAGATTGAAAATATATTTAAGTTAAAACTAACAAATTTTCTTAAAAAAAAAGTAGTTTTATTAATTGATTAACCAACTCATTTTGTTTTAGCTGAATTCTAATTTTTCATGGGTTTATTGACCAATAAGACTCATCAGATAGTTAATTACACTATTTAAGTAATTTTTTATCTGATCAATTATACTATTTGACTGTGATGACTGTTGACTAACATTCTGTAATTGAGTTTTAAAGTTACTCAAATCTCCTTGTGCTTTCTGAGAGTCAGAAAGAGCATTAGCTATCTGTTGAGCTTGTTGATCCGTTAAATTAATGTTCATGCTATTAGCCACATTAATCACTATTACTTTTATCTGAGATGGATCCTGCAAGTTTTTACTTTGAACTTGTTTTTGTGCTTGTTCAAATAAATTAGCGATTTTATCAGGACTTTGACCTGTTTGATTAGAAATCTGAGTTTGAGTGTAAATTACTTCAGTAGCTGCTTTTTGAGCATCTGCAGGTATATTAGTACCCACTGCAATTTCATAAGATTCTAAAACTCCAGTTAATGCTGATTCACCAGTTGCAGGAACTGGAGATGTTACAACTACATACCCATTATTGATACCAGTTGATCTGAGGGCGTTTTCATACATTAAAGGCGTTACCAGTGTTATATTACTGGTATCCACCACTACATCTATACCTTGGGTGTAACTTAAATCCACCATGGCACAGGATACTATTTGATTAGGTTGATAAGTGACCCCACTAATATTTTGTGATATTATATTAACTTCAGAGGCAGTTATAACTTTAGTGGTGGCGTTACTAACATTTTTATCCGTATGTGATTGAAAATAACTTAATACTGAATCTTTCCATACTTGATTGGAATTAGTAGCTTCTCCAAAAGTAATTACAAATCCTGAAGCAGCATAGATTGGACTTAAAGTCATCAATACAACTATTACACCTATTAATAACTTTTTCATAATAACCACCGGTTTAGTTCATCTGAAGCTGATTTTAAATTTGATTTTTCGATTACTCTTTTTTGAATTTTAATATTAATAAAAATATTTGTTATAAAAATTACTAGATTAAATTAATTTTTATTCTTATTTTGGATTAAATATCAAATAAATTATTTATTTAACCTAAAAGTACTACTCGACTCTCTTGTGATTCATTTATTATATCCATATTACAGAGCTCTGCAACAGAATTTGCAAAATCTTGAATTTCACTAAAATGAGGCATATTATCTAGTTTAAGTCTTTTCCTAGAACTTCCCACGTACATATAAGCTTTGACCTCCACGAAATCAGGATTGCTTCTGTTAATCATTTTTGCGTACTCCTCCGGCAAAGTCATATTATAATCTTTAACACAAGTCATTCTAATCACAGTTCTACAATTAAAACTAGTTAATAAATCTAATGATTTATTTAACTGTTTCCATCCTTTTTTAACTTGAGGTTGACATAGTTCTTGATATATTTTTTCAGTAGGTGCATCCAGTGAAAGATATAGTTGAGTGGGTTCCATGCTGAGATTCTCCAGACGATGGGGAGTCATTCCATTGCTTACAAGGAAGGTAGTAAAGTTTTGTTTTTTAAATTCGGTGATTAAATCATTTATAAGTGGATAGAGCATTGGTTCTCCAGCTAGAGATATGGCAGCATTAGTGGGATCTTTGCATTCTTTTAACTTCTCAAGATCGGACTGAGAATTACCAAAAAATCCGCAGAGAAGATTACGTTGTGCTTCTATACATCCATCTATAATATCTGCTGCTTCATCAAAATCCACATTCCATTCTGTTTGAGTTATGGAAATATCTCTCCAGCAAAAAAGACATTTATGGTGGCAGAAACTAATACTAGGTGACATTTGTAAGCAACGATGGCTTTCTATGCCATAAAATTTTTCCTTATAACATACACCTTCATTAAGAATGCTTTTTTTAGTCCAGTGGCATATTTTAGCTGCTGCATGCTTGTGTTGACCGACGAATCTGTATCCTTTTTTTTCCAGTCTTTGTAAGTCAATGTCATTTAGTGATATCTCATTTTTCATTTGTGATTTCCATTTTTTTTGATTAACTTAATTATGCTAATGGATTAATTCTTATTTAAATTGCGTTACGCAATATCAATTTATTGATAGATGTTACTTACAAGACCAATATTTTAGCATAGATCTTGCATGGCTAAGTAATACAATTATTCAGTAATAGCGACATTAAAAGTTTAAAAATATTTTTTTATTATTATACTTCAAATCGATATGAGAAAAAATTCAATATTCAATCTTTATACTATTTCTTTTTATTTTTTTTATTATAATATTAAGATATCTTTAAAATAGGGCCTTATTTATTATTATTTATTATTTTTTAATTTTAAATGGGGCTGTAAAGTTATTGGGTGTTGATGCGTTTTCGTGTCCAGTTTTCCATTTGTCTTTGTAAAATGGTTGTTTATTCCGTTGGGTGTTACTATTTTCTTTTATAGTTCGTCTGGCAAGGTTTGTCCCGGTAGTAATTTTTCATTTGCAACCAATTTGTTAGTGATTACATTGGGGGGGGTAATATGGTGTATTTGTGTGGGCCTCTGGAAGTCTGGGACTATATATATTCATAAATTTCAGTATTTGCACATATAAAATATTCTTCAGTTTTATAGTCCAGATTCTAGTAAATCTTGTTTTTGGTTATATGATATATTGAATTTCTCCTTTTTTTTAATTGTAAATTCTTGAAAATAGGATATTTTTAACTGAATATATCATTATTAAGATAATATTATGGATTTAAATGTATTTCCGGGTATGTTAAGCAATGTGTCATATGGTAATGTATATAGTATAAAAGGAGAGTTTGTAAAAATTGGATTTTTGAAATTTGAAACATATTTATTTTAAAAACTTTAAGGGGGGGGTTAGAGAATGGTTGTTTAATTAAATTTAAAGATTTTTTTTGGATGACCGGCTATTACATTTATTATAGTCTGACGGGCCAATGTACGCCAACCAAGCAGTAAAACCAATGACATTTATTTAAAAAGTTTTTTTTTAGATTTAATTTATTATAAATGAAGGAGGGATTTTTTTAAGTGGATGAAAGATAGATCAGAATTTTGTGAGATTTTTACAGGGATCAAATAAATTAATTTTATCTGAATAGAATTAAAAAAAGGTAAAAATATAAAAAACGTTCAAAAATGAAGAGTTATTAAGATTAAATGGATTAAGGTCCTCGCTATTATATAATGTAAAAATTCATGGCATAGTATAAGAAAAGTATAAGGAAGTACAAGATAAATAAGAGAGGAGATAATAAAAAATTTAAAGTATCATCTATAATTGGATGAATAAATAAAAAAAATAATAATTTAAGTTAAAAAGAAGAAATGATTAGAAAAAATATTTTGGGAATAATTTAGGAAAAGTATTACTATCCAATGTAAAAATCAAATAAAAAAAATTCAAGAAACCGGGTATTGTGAATCCGATAAACATTAAAATAACGTTTGTTATCTCTTTTTCAGATCCCTTAAAGTACCCTTAACAATTTTTATAAATTTAAAAATTCTTTAATGAAAGTATTACATATACGAAATTTAATAATTTTTATATTTTTTTTACATCTAATTCTTATGAGTGTTAAAATTAGTGTATTATTTTGGGTTGTTGATATATCTGAAAGTTTAAGTTGCTTGGAACCAATACAGCAATTGAAAGTAGGTATAATTTCACTGAACATGTTGATATATCTACTCTCATCTTTTATTTAAGTTTAATATACTAAAATCATAATTAAAGGAGAAATAAATATAAAAAATAGTTTTTTTTAAATAAAAAAAATTTATCCTAACACCCAATAACTTTACAGCTTATAATTAACCAAAATATTTTTATATTCTCTTTGTAAAAGACAGATATATAATTACTGCATACTCTTTTGGAGGGATAATTATGAAGGAAATTACTCGAACTCCCATTGTTATTCTAAATTTTAAAACCTACTTAGAATCTACCGGAGAAAAAGCTTTAAAACTTGCTAAATTTTCAGAAGAAGTTGCTAATGAGACGGGAGTAAACATTGTAGTTGTTCCTCAATACCCGGATTTGTTGCGTGTATCAAGTGAAGTAGAAATTCCAGTATTTGCTCAACATGTAGATGCAGTGGGAGCAGGAGGGCACACTGGAAGCGTTCTTTTAGAGTCGGTGAAACTGGCGGGAGCTTCTGGAACACTTTTAAATCATTCGGAATATAGAATGAAACTAGCTGATATTCAGAAGACGGTGAAAAAAACTACTAATCATAAAATGGTTAGTGTAATATGTACTAATAATATTGAAACTAGTGTTGCGTCAGCTACCCTAAAACCGGATTTTGTGGCTATAGAACCACCGGAACTTATAGGTTCTGGAATTCCAGTATCTAAGGCAGAACCAGAAGTAGTAGAGGGAACTGTAGATGCTATACATAAAATAAATACCAAAATAAGTGTTTTATGTGGTGCGGGTATTTCCACTGCTGATGACATGCAAGCAGCGTTGGATTTGGGAAGTGATGGTGTTTTACTGGCTTCTGGTATTATATTAGCTGATGATCCTAAAAAAGCGCTTTTTAATCTAGTTAGTAAGATTTAATTTTAAAAAAAAACAAGTATTTCATATTTTAAGTAGAATTGTATATAAAATTGAATGAATTCATAAAATTTAGGATTAATCCATCAAAATAGCATTTAAATTCAATATTTTAGAAAAAAATTTATGGTAGAAAAAAATATGTCTTTGGACTTCTATACAATTGATGACTTTGATATGAATGATAAAACCGTTCTTCTTAGAGTTGATGTAAACTCTCCTGTTGATCCTAATACTGGTCTTTTGTTGGACGAAACTCGAATTAGACTGCACTCAGAAACTATAGCTGAAATTTCTAGAAAAGGTGCTAAGACTGTTATACTGGCCCATCAAAGTCGACCAGGGAAAAAAGACTTTACCACTTTGAAACAACATGCGGAAGCTCTATCTCAGATTTTAGGAAGACCCGTAAAATATGTTGATGATATATTTGGAAGCAATGCCCGTGGATTTATATCTGGAATGAGGAAAGGAGACATTCTTCTTTTAGAGAATGTAAGATTCTACTCAGAGGAGATACTCAAAAGAGATCCTGAATCACAATCTAAAACCCATCTGGTAAGAAAACTTTTACCTCTGATCGATTATTTTATAAATGATGCTTTTGCAGCATCTCACAGATCACAACCATCATTGGTGGGATTTGCTGTTAAGTTACCTTCTGGTGCTGGAAGAATAATGGAAAGGGAACTTAAAGCCTTGTACAGTGCTATGAATAATTCAGAAAAGCCTTGTGTTTATGTTTTGGGTGGAGTAAAAGTAGATGACTCCATTATAGTTATGGAAAATGTTCTTCGCAACGGCAGTGCAGATTACATATTAACAACTGGTTTGGTGGCTAATATATTCCTATGGGGGGCTGGTTTTAACATAGGGGAAGAGAACCGAGAATTTATAAAGAATAAAAAATATTGTGAATGGGTTAAAAAATCTAAAATTCTTTTAAAAGAATTTAAAGATAAAATTATCATACCTAATGATGTTGCAGTTTGTATAGAGGATAGAAGAGTAGAATTTCGAGTAGAAAAGATCCCTAATAAACCAATATATGATATAGGCACGGAGACCATTAAGGAGTATGCTAGAATTATTAGGGAAGCTCGTACCCTTTTTGCAAACGGTCCTGCTGGTGTATTTGAGAAAGAAGGTTTTAGTATTGGTACTGAAGATATTTTAAATTCCATTGCAACATCTTCTGGATTTTCCATAATTGGTGGGGGCCATTTGGCAGCAGCAGCTAATGAAATGGGACTTTCTGGAATAAGTCATATCAGTAGTGGTGGCGGGGCATCCATTAATTTACTAGCTGGAGAGAAGCTTCCAGCGGTGGAAGTTTTAAAACAGGCTAAAAATATTCATAAAATTTGAAAGAAAGATACTGATTTTAATAATAAGAACTTAGAAAATAAGAGTTATATTCATAAGTATATAAAATCTTAAATCATGTTAATTAAAATTTATGTATAAAATCTTATTAAACATTTATTACCACAAAGTATTTAAGCCAAGATTCCATATACCTAATATGCCTCGGTAGCTCAGTCTGGTGGAGCGCGAGACTTGTAATCTCGTGGTCGCGGGTTCAATTCCCGTCCGGGGCTCTAAACCGAGAGAATAATATAGCTTTAGAAATTTTTAGGGGACCATAGGGTAGCTTGGTCGATCCTTTGGGCTTTGGGAGCCTGAGACTCCGGTTCAAATCCGGGTGGTCCCATCCAAGCCCCGCCTTAGCTCAATTTGGCAGAGCATCGGACTGTAGATCCGAGGGTTGCTGGTTCAAGTCCGGCAGGCGGGATTCTTAATTATTAATAGTAAATGAGAATTATTGTGCTGAGTATATTTAACAACATTTTTCATTAATGTAATGGAATGAAGCACAAAGTTTATATGCTATAATTGGATAAAGAAAAGTATTTATGCAGGAATAGTTATATCCCTTTTTACTCTCATTCTTAAGAGCTGCCCTGGTGGTGTAGGGGCTATCATGCGGGCCTGTCGAGCCCGCGACTCGGGTTCAAATCCCGGCCAGGGCGTTGTAAGAGGGCCCGTAGCTCAGTCTGGTAGAGCGCTTGGCTTTTAACCAAGTGGCCGCGGGTTCAATTCCCGTCGGGCCCGTCCTTAATTTTTTTAAACCTGGAGGATAAATTGTGAAGAATGATATTTTAAAACACAAATTAGTTCCAGATCATACTATTTTGTCAAAAACAGAAATGAATAAGGTATTAAAACAGCTTAATATCCACCAAGAACAACTTCCAAAGATAAAATCTGATGACCCTGTTGTTAAAGACATAGGTGCAAAACCGGGTGACATTTTGAAAATTACTCGAAAAAGTCATACTGCCGGTAAATTTGTAACTTATCGTCTTGTATTGGAATGAATTTAAATTTGTATACACTTTAATTAAATATAATATAAATTAGATGAAATACAAATATTTAATGGATAATATTATATATGTAGATATTAATCATCATACTCTAAGTATTATTAATATTATTTAGAATACCCAAGAAGCCATGATTAGTTATGATTTATTTTTTGGAGGAATTTAATGGTAAAAAATGCATGGAAACTGGTTGATGCATTTTTTGATGAATACAACCTGGTAGATCACCACATCAAATCTTACAACGACTTTGTAGACCACAGAATACAAGATATAATAAATATTACAGAACCTATAGTTCTCGAACAAGGAGAATACTCTATAAAAACTGGAAAAATAGAGATTAAAAAACCGTTCATAAAAGAAGCTGATGGATCCAAAAGTAAAGTTTATCCCACCCAAGCTAGACTCAGAAATCTAACTTATTCAGCCCACATGTACCTGGAAATGGCTCTGATAAAAGGAGAAGAAGAACAGGAAATGGAAAATGTGTACATAGGGGAATTGCCAGTAATGTTGAAATCGAACATCTGCCACCTAAACGGACTTAATGAAACTGAAGTCGAAGAAAGTGGAGAAGATCCACAGGATCCTGGTGGATATTTCATAGTAAATGGTTCAGAAAGAGCTATTGTAACTATGGAGGAGATAGCACCAAATAAAATCATATTAGAAAGAGTTGGTGAAAAAGAGGAAAGACGTGCCAAAGCTATTGTAACTTCGATAAAAAGTGGCTTCAGAGCAAGAATAAATTTGGAATATCGAAAACCTCGTAAAAAAGGAGTTTTCCTCCGCATATCCTTTCCTTACGTCCCTGGAGAAATACCACTAGTAGTTCTGCTCAGAGCTTTAGGATTGGAAACAGATAAAGACTTGGTAAGCAGTATTTCTGATGAGAATGACATACAATTCCTTCTTATAGATGATATACAAACTTCTGAAATAACTAACACTTACGATGCTGTTAAATACATTGGTAATAGAGTAGCTAAAGGAATGACGGAAGAGTACAGAATAAAAAGGGCAGAGGACGTTATAGATCGTTATTTACTTCCTCACATTGGTGTTGACCCTGATAAAAGGTCAGAAAAAGCTACTTATCTTGCCGAAATGGCTGAAATGCTTTTACAAGTCATATTTGAAAAAAGAGAACCCCATGATAAAGATCATTATGCCAATAAAAGGTTGCGAGTATCAGGAGATCTAATGGAAGATCTATTCCGAGTTGCTTTCACAAGTTTAACTAGAGATATGACTTATCAACTGGAGAGAAGCCTAGCAAGAGGAAAAGAACCTTCCGTAAAGCAGGCAGTACGTTCAGATGTATTAACTGAAAATGTCAAGCATGCTATAGCTACAGGTAATTGGGTTGGCGGGCGTGCTGGTGTTAGTCAACTTTTGGATAGAACTAGTTACATGGGAACTTTATCACATCTCAAGAGAGTTGTTTCACCTTTATCAAGAAGTCAACCTCACTTCGAGGCCCGTGATTTACATCCAACTCAATTTGGAAAAATATGCCCAAATGAGACTCCAGAGGGACCTAATTGTGGATTAGTCAAAAATTTGGCTATCCTGGCTAAAATATCCGAAGGATCAGACCCACAGGATCTGGAAGATGTTATTAAGAAATTAAAAATTGTAAATTCCATTTAGAAAAATTCGGAAATTAATGAGGAATTGAATTTATTCTTTTTAATACAGAAGAGGTTTAAAAATTTAAAAAATTTATTTCTTTTATAAATATAAAATTGATTCATTAAGATTTTAAAAAAAAAGATAAATCCTGTTATTGGGGGAAAATCCGTGAAGAAATCCAAAATTTATATTAATGGTAAACTCATTGGAACCTGTGAAGATCCAGAAGAGTTTCTTAGAACTATGCGAGAGAAACGGAGATCTGGCGAGGTTTCCTATGAAATGAATATAACTAATTATCCAGATACTAACGAGATTTATGTATTCAACGATCCCGGCAGAACCCGAAGACCAGTTATAATAGTCGAAGATGGAGAATCTGCTTTAAAAGAGGAACATATCGAAAAATTAATTCAAGGGGAGCTTAAATGGAATGATTTAATTAATAAAGGGATAGTCGAATACTTAGATGCTGAAGAGGAAGAAAATACATACATTGCAATGTTTGAGGATGACATTACTAAAGATCATACTCATCTGGAGATAGATCCCTCAACAATGCTAGGTATTTGTGCTGGTATCATTCCCTATGCTAACCATAATTCATCGCCCAGAAACACTATGGAAGCCGGAATGACTAAACAGGCTTTGGGATTATACGTTTCTAATTACGGACTCCGAACTGATACAAGAGCCCATCTTTTACATCATCCTCAGGTACCAATAGTTAAAACTAAAAGTATTGACGCTACTCAATATGATAAAAGACCTTCTGGACAAAATTTCGTTGTGGCTGTAATGTCATATGAAGGTTACAATATGGAAGATGCACTTATTTTAAATAAAGCGTCTATAGAGAGAGGATTGGCTAGATCATCATTTTTCAGGTCTTATGAGGCATCAGAACGTAGATATCCTGGTGGACAGGAAGATAAATTCGAGATCCCAGAAAACATAGTACGAGGATACAGATCTGATGAAGTTTATAGAAACCTGGATGAAGATGGTATAGTGAATCCAGAGGTAACTGTAAATTCTGGAGATGTTTTAATTGGAAAAACTTCACCACCAAGATTCTTAGAGGAAATAGATGAATTTGGAACTGTTGCAGAAAGAAGAAGAGAAACTTCAGTCACGGTTCGTCATGGTGAACACGGTACAGTAGATGCAGTTATGCTCACAGAAACTGTGGAAGGTAGTAAATTAGCTAAAATAAGAGTTCGAGATCAACGGCAACCTGAATTTGGGGATAAATTTGCTTCAAGACACGGACAAAAAGGTGTAATAGGACTAATAGTTTCACCGGAGAACATGCCATTCACAGAAGATGGTGTAACAGCAGATCTAATAATAAATCCCCATGCAATACCCTCTAGGATGTCAGTGGGTCAAGTACTAGAGATGTTAGCAGGTAAAGCTGGAGCATTGGAAGGAGTACGTATAGATGGTACACCATTTAGTGGAAATCATGAATTAGAGATAATGAAGCTTTTAAAAGCCAATGGTTTCGAAACAGCTGGAAGGGAATCTCTTTACAATGGAATAACTGGTGAAAGAATTGAGGCAGAAATATTTGTTGGAGTAGCATTCTACCAAAAATTGCATCACATGACTTCAGATAAAGTTTACGCTAGATCCAGAGGCCCAATACAGGTATTGACACGACAACCCACCGAAGGAAGAGCAAGAGAGGGTGGTTTAAGATTTGGAGAGATGGAAAGAGATTGTTTAATTGCTCATGGTGCAGCCCTTGCATTAAAAGAGAGACTTTTAGATGAATCGGACAAATATGAGGCTATCGTATGTGAATGTGGTATGATAGCGATCCACGATCGTATAAGGGATAAAAAATATTGTTCTCTCTGTGGAGATGTTGATACATTCCCCGTAGAAATTTCATACGCTTTTAAACTTTTACTGGATGAACTCAAGAGTTTATGCATATTTCCCAAACTAGTACTGAAAGATAAAGCTTAAATCATTTTTATAAATCTTTTTAAATATTTAAATTAAGTTTTAGGAATAAAATAAGCAGATAACTTTCGAAAAAAAATTAAATTAGGATAAATTAATAAAAGAGTATAATATAAGGAGAGAATAGCTTGAAAGGAATTTTAAAGAAGATTTCCCAGATTAATTTCGGTCTACTGTCACCCGAAGACATCAGGAAAATGTCTGTTACCAAGATTGTCACTCCAGATACCTACGACGAGGATGGATACCCTATAGAAGCCGGACTTATGGATCCTAGACTTGGTGTAATTGATCCGGGATTAAGATGCAGATCATGTGGATCCAAGGGTGGGGACTGTCAGGGACATTTTGGTCATATTAATTTGGCGAGACCAGTTATACATGTTGGCTTTGCTGATACAATCCATAAAATATTAAGATCAACATGCACCAAATGTGGAAGGGTTCTTTTAACAGAAAGTGAAATAATTGACTACAAAGATAAATTAGAGTCCAAATTACAAAACCAAGAGAGTATAACAACTATAATAAAAGAAATTTACACGGTTGCCCGCAGAGACAAATGTCCTCACTGTGATGAAGAAAAGGAAGAAATCAAGATAGATAAACCCATATCTATTGTAGAAGGAAACTATAAGCTTACTTCTTCTGAGGTAAGAGAAAGATTAGAGAGAATTCAGGAACAAGATTATCTATTTGTGGGAGTGAATCCTGAGGTTGCAAAACCGGAATGGATGGTTTTAACCGTATTACCAGTTCCACCAGTCACTGTAAGGCCATCTATCACCTTGGAGACGGGTGAACGTTCTGAGGATGATTTGACACATAAATTAGTTGATATTCTTAGGATAAATCAAAGGTTAAAAGAGAATATGGAGGCTGGAGCGCCCCAATTAATTGTAGAGGATCTATGGGAACTCCTACAATATCACGTAACAACTTACTTTGATAATGAGGCTTCTGGTGTCCCACCTGCTAGACATAGATCTGGAAGGCCACTTAAGACACTAGCTCAACGTTTAAAAGGTAAAGAAGGTAGATTTAGGAGTAATCTCTCTGGTAAAAGGGTTAATTTTTCTGCCAGAACAGTCATATCACCTGATCCTAATATAAGTATCAATGAAGTAGGTGTTCCTAAAATGATTGCTACTGAAGTTACAGTACCAGTTTATGTAACTAAATGGAACATTGAACAAATGAAAGAACATATTCAAACTGGTCCTAAAGAACATCCTGGTGCTAATTATGTTATACGACCCGATCAGAGGAAAATAAGAGTTTATGATGAGACTAAAGAAGCTATTATTGAAAAATTAGAGCCAGGTTATATTGTAGAAAGACATTTAAAGGATGGAGATATTGTATTATTCAATCGACAGCCATCTTTGCATAGAATGTCTATGATGGCACATGAAGTAAAAGTTTTACCATATAAAACATTCCGATTGAATTTATGCGTATGCCCCCCATACAATGCTGATTTTGATGGTGATGAGATGAACATGCACGTCTTCCAGACTGAAGAATCACGTGCTGAAGCTAAATCTCTAATGAGGGTGCAGGAACACATTCTTTCCCCAAGATTTGGAGGACCTATTATTGGGGGTATCCATGATCATATATCTGGTGCTTATCTTCTTACTAGGTTAGGGTCTGATTTTAAGGAAGAAGACGTTCTTCAAATGCTTAAAAAATCTAATATACCATTCCCAGAAAGACAAAAAGGAGATAGTTGGACTGGAAAAGAAATTTTCAGTCTTCTGTTACCTGAAAGTCTTAATATGGTTTACAAGGCTGAAATTTGTAGGAAATGTGATGAATGTTTGCGTCAAGAATGTAAAAATGATGCATATGTAGTTATAGAAAGTGGACAGCTTAAAACAGGTGCAATAGATGAAAGAGCTTATGGAGCATTTTCTGGCAAAATTTTAGATTCTATAGTTAAGGATTATGGGACAGATAAAGCCCGTGAATTTCTGGATTCAGCTACCAAGCTTGCTATATCTGGTATAATGAAGAGAGGATTCACGACCAGCACAGCGGATGAAGAAATTCCTCGTGAAGCTAAGGATCGTATAGAAGAACTCTTAAGTAAATCTGAATCCAGAGTAGAACAACTCATTGATGCTTTCCATAATGATGAATTGGAATCATTACCGGGTAGAAGCCTCCGTGAAACTTTAGAAATGAAGATCATGCAGGTTTTGGGAGAAGCTAGGGATAAATCTGGTGAAATAGCAGAAAGTTACTTTGGAATGGATAATCATGCAGTTATAATGGCACTTACTGGTGCTCGAGGATCTATGTTAAACCTAACTCAGATTGCGGCCTGTGTTGGTCAGCAATCTGTTAGGGGTGGAAGAATAGAACGAGGATATAGTAATAGAACTCTACCCCATTTCCAGGTAGGTGAATTAGGAGCTAAAGCCAGTGGATTTGTACATTCTAGTTATAAAAAAGGATTAGATCCTTTAGAATTCTTTTTCCATGCTATGGGTGGAAGAGAAGGATTGGTGGATACGGCTATACGAACAGCTCAGAGTGGTTATATGCAGCGAAGATTAGTTAATGCTTTGCAGGATTTAAGTGTGCAGCCAGATGGTACTGTCATGGATAACCGTGGAATAGTAATTCAAACTAAATATGGTGAAGATGGAGTAGACCCCGCTAAAAGTGATTATGGAAAGGTAGCAGATATTGATAGATTAATAGATGAGATGAGGATTAAATCTAAAGTAGGCAAGTAATATAAACATATTTAGCTTCATTTTTTCCTCTTTTTGATAATTATTATAAAAATCATATAATTTATGATAATTAAATATAATAAAAATAATTAAGAAAGGTATTGGGTGGTTTCGTGGATATTAAAAAGGTAGTGAGTGTTGTTAAGAAGAAAAAAGCAGACTTTCCAAAAAGTATTATAGAAGAGATAGCTGAAGCTTCAGAAAGACATAATCTGAAGGTTAAAGAACTGGAAAAATTAGTTGATGAGATAAAAAAAGCCTATGATCGTGCAGAAGTGGAGAAGGGTGAGGCTGTAGGTACGGTGGCAGCCCAATCCGTGGGAGAACCTGGTACTCAGATGACTATGCGTACTTTTCACTATGCAGGTGTGGCGGAATTAAACGTTACACTGGGCCTACCTAGACTTATTGAGATTGTAGATGCTCGTAAAAAAATATCAACCCCCACAATGGCAATATATTTTGAAGAAGAATATGGAACTAACGAGGAATTCGTACGTAGAATTGCGAACCGAATTGGTAAAATTGTGTTAAATGATATTATAAAAGATTTTAATGTTAACTATGCCACCATGAGTATGACGGTAGAAATTGATGAGGATAAAATTTCGGATAAAAGATTAGAGTATGATGAAATTATTGCTAAGATAGAAAAAGCTTTTAAAAGGGTAGAAATAAATAAAAACTTACTGAGTTTTGAACCTACAATTTCTGAATCCAAACATGCAATAAGAGAACTTAGACTTTTAGCTGATAAGGTCCGCGATCTACAGATAAGTGGTGTTAAAAACATCGGAAAGGTCGTGATAAGCAAAGAAGGTTCAGAGTGGGTAATACACACCGAAGGATCAAACCTTGGCGCCGTCCTTAAGATGGAAGGTGTAAATAAGACTAAAACTAGCACTAATGATATCCATGAAGTAGAGAAGGTACTGGGAATTGAAGCAGGTAGAAATGCCATTATCCATGAAGCTCAGACTACTATGGAGGAGCAAGGTTTAACTGTGGACGTAAGGCACATCATGCTGGTAGCTGATATGATGACGGCTGATGGTTCGGTAAAATCTATAGGGAGACATGGAATAAGTGGTGAAAAAGCCAGTGTTCTAGCCAGAGCATCATTTGAGGAGACTGGTAAACACCTTTTAAGAGCCAGCATCAGAGGAGAGGTTGATTATCTCACGGGTATAATTGAAAATATTATCATAGGACAACCAATACCATTAGGTACAGGATCTGTTGGTGTTGTTATGAAAGAAAGAGATTAGGAGGCAGTAGATGGACGTAGATAGAGGAATTAGAGTAGCTGTAGACTCGGGAAATGTTACATTGGGGTCTGATAAATCAGTACAAGGAATTAAACTTGGAAAAGGAAAACTGGTAATCATAGCTCAAAATTGTCCTGTTGATATACGGGAAGATGTAATGCATTACTCCAAATTATCTGATATTTCGGTTTATGATTATGAAGGTACAAGTTTAGAACTTGGATCAGTATGTGGAAAGCCATTCACAGTGGCTACTCTTATAATAAAAGATCCGGGAGACTCCAATATATTGGAGATCATGGGGTAGTTTCAAGTGACGATAAAATTTGCAACCAACGAAATAAGATATATTGCATTATTTGAGAGCATGACTGGGGCAACGGTTAAAGATTGTTTAGTGGATGATGAAAATGGTAAATTAACCTTTCTAGTTAAAAAAGGAGATATGGGATTAGCCATTGGAAAAAGAGGAAGTACTGTGGCCAAGGTTCAGAAATCTGTAGATAAAGGGGTTGAAGTCATAGAACATTCCGATGATCCCGTGGAATTCTTATCTAATATCATGGCTCCTGCTAAAATAAGAAGCATTAGAATTCTTCAAAAGGAGAATGGAGAAAAAATCGCCACTTTAGAAACAGACCCCCGTAATAAAAGGACAGCCATTGGAAAAGGCGGTCAAAATATAGAGAGAGCTAGAATATTAGCTAAAAGACAACATAACATAAATAATATAATTATAAAATAATTTAATCCTAGAATCATATTAATCTTCATGATATCAATAATTAGAATTAAGATTAGAATAAAATCAGATTCTTAGAGAATAAAATCAGATTCGGAATTTTAAACAAATTTAATATTAATTAGGAGGAATTTCATTGCCAGGACTCTTCGCAGCAAAAAAGCTTAAAAAAAACAGACAGAACTTCAGGTGGAAAGATACCCATTACAAGAGAAAAGAATTAAGATTAGATGTTAAAGCAGACCCTTTAGAGGGTGCACCTCAGGCCAGGGGAATAGTAATCGAAAAAGTAGGTATAGAAGCTAAACAGCCGAATTCTGCTATAAGAAAATGTGTTCGAGTGCAACTTATAAAAAACGGTAAACAATTAACTGCATTTGCTCCTGGAGATGGTGCGATTGGATTTATAGATGAGCACGACGAAGTAATGATAGAAGGAATAGGTGGGCCATCAGGAAGGTCTATGGGTGACATTCCTGGAGTAAGATGGAAAGTTACTAAAGTTAACAATGTCGCACTTGAGGAAATGGTTAAAGGTAAAATAGAAAAACCAGTAAGATAACCACAAAAGTATGAAAAGAGGTAATTTTTATGAGTTTCAAAGTCTTCAATAAATGGGATTTAGAAGAAGTTAAGGTGGAGGACATGGGTTTAGTAAATTACATATGCCTAGAAGAAATATTAGTCCCTCACACCCTAGGAAGACATGTTAAAAGACAGTTTGCAAAATCACGAGTTTCCATAGTGGAAAGACTCATGAATAAGATCATGAGGACTCAAAGAAACTCTGGTAAGAAAAACAAATCTTACAACATAGTCAAAGGTTCCATGGATATTATTAACCAAAGATCTAAACAGAATCCCCTACAAATATTAGTGAAAGCAGTGGAAAACACAGCTCCTCGTGAAGAAACCACTAGGATAAAATATGGTGGAATCGGATACCAAGTAGCGGTAGACATCGCCCCACAAAGAAGAGTGGATTTATCTCTAGGTTTTTTAACTAGAGGAACCATGCAATCCTCCTTTAAAAGAAAAAGATCGATGGAAGAATGTCTGGCTGATGAACTGCTCTATGCAGCAGAATCTGACTCCAGAAGCTTCGCTATTCAGAAAAAAGAAGAAAAAGAGAGAGTTGCTAGATCTGCACATTAATTCCAATAAGTTTGATAATATAAAGACTTAAGGAATTATTATTTTGCAAAAGAATTGAATTAAAACAAACTATAAATATCAAGCAAATCCATTTTTCATAGTTATTCAGGTGATTTTAGTGAGTAGACGTACTAAAATGATTAATAAAATTAAAGAACTGATGTATGACCCCGAGCACATCAGGAATATCGGTATTGTGGCCCATATAGACCATGGGAAAACCACATTATCTGACAACCTATTGGCGGGTGCAGGTATGATATCTTCAGAACTTGCGGGAGATCAACTATACCTGGACTTCGATGAACAGGAACAAGCCAGAGGTATAACAATAGATGCTGCCAATGTATCCATGGTTCACAAATACAGGGATCATGAGTACCTTATAAATCTTATAGATACTCCTGGACATGTGGACTTCGGTGGAGATGTAACACGTGCCATGAGAGCCGTCGATGGAGCAGTAGTAGTAGTTTGCGCAGTGGAGGGTATTATGCCTCAAACTGAAACTGTGCTAAGACAGGCCCTCAAAGAAAATGTAAGACCTGTACTATTCATAAATAAAGTGGATCGCCTATTAAACGAGCTTAAACTTGATGCAAATGAACTTCAGCAACGTTTCATCAAAATCATAGCAAGTGCTAACAAGCTAATAGATTCAATGGCTCCTAAGGAGTTTAAAAAAGATTGGCAAGCTCGAGTGGAGGATGGAAGTGTTGCATTTGGATCCGCTTACCATAACTGGGCTATAAACATTTCAGAAATGCAGAAAACAGGCATAACATTCACAGACATTTATGATTATTGTAAATCAGATAATCAAAAAGAATTAGCTGAGAAAGTTCCATTACATAAAGTACTCCTTGGAATGGTAGTAGAACACTTACCTAGCCCTGACGTGGCTCAAAGATACAGAGTACCTAACATCTGGTCTGGAGACATAGAAAGTGAAGAAGGACAAGGTATGATAAACACCAGACCAGATTCACCTCTAGCTGTGATGGTAACTAATGTTAGTATAGACAAGCACGCGGGAGAAATTGCCACTGGAAGAGTTTACGGAGGAACTATAGAAAAAGGAAAAGAAATTTACTTTGTAGGATCAATGGGTAAAGCCCGAACTCAACAAGTAGGTGTTTACATGGGTCCTGAACGTGTTAATACTGATAAAGTTCCTGCAGGGAATATAGTGGCTATAACAGGTGCCAGAAATGCAGTGGCTGGAGAGACCATTACTAGTTACGGTAATAAAATCAGTCCCTTCGAGAGTATTGAGCATATATCGGAACCTGTAGTTACAGTTGCAGTAGAAGCTAAAAATACTAAAGACCTCCCTAAACTTATAGAAGTTTTAAGACAGGTTGGTAAGGAAGATCCTACTGTAAGGGTAGAAATCAATGAGGAGACCGGTGAACACCTTATATCTGGTATGGGTGAACTCCATCTTGAAATAATAACTTACCGTATTGATGAGAAAGGTGTGGAAATTGAGACCTCTGAACCTATAGTGGTGTACCGGGAGACTATTGCAGGTAAAGCTGGCCCCGTAGAAGGAAAATCACCGAATAAACATAACAAATTCTATATTGAAATAGAACCATTAGAAGATTCTGTATTCAAAGCCATCCTAGAAGGAGATATCAAAGAAGGTAGAGTTAAAGGTAAAGAACTTGCCAGTAAATTCACAGAACTTGGACTTACTAAAGATGAATCTAAAAAAGTTTGGGATGTTTATAAAAGATCGCTCTTCATAAATATGACACGTGGTATTCAGTATTTAGACGAGATAAAAGAGTTACTCTTAGAAGGATTTGAAAGTGCTATGGATGATGGACCGATTGCCCGTGAAAAAGTTATGGGAATTAAAATCTCTCTGAAGGATGCTAAAATACATGAGGATGCAGTTCACCGAGGACCAGCACAAGTTCTTCCCGCCATAAGGAAGGCAGTTTACGGTTCTATTATGTTGGCTCAACCTACTCTACTTGAACCTATACAGAAAGTATACATCAATGTACCGCAAGATTATATGGGTGCAGCAACAAGGGAAATTCAAAATAGAAGAGGACAAATAGTAGACATGTCACAGGAAGGGGACATGGCCACAATAGAATCTAAAGTACCAGTAGCGGAGATGTTTGGATTTGCTGGTGACATCCGTTCAGCTGCTGAGGGTAGATGTCTATGGTCCACTGAAAGTGCTGGCTTTGAAAGATTACCTAGAGAACTTCAGAAAACTATAATTAGAGAGATAAGAGAGAGGAAAGGATTAAGTCCAGAACCATATGGTCCAGATCATTATTTGGGATAAATCTTATTTGAAGGATAATTCATAATTTACTAACCTGAAGTTTAAGTTAGCTTTAAATATCTAAATCAGCTAACTTAAATAAAATCAAGAAAAAATCAAACTGATAAAAATAATAGAATTGAATGGAGGTATATTAAATGGCAAAACAAAAAGAACATATGAATTTAGCATTCATTGGACATGTTGATCATGGTAAATCCACACTTGTCGGACACTTGCTGCTTCAATCTGGAGTTATAGCAGAACAGCAGTTAGCGAAAGGAGAAAATAAGTTTAGATTTGTTATGGACAAGCTCCAAGAAGAAAGAGAAAGAGGGGTAACTATAGATTTAGCTCACGCTAAATTTGAAACCCCAAAATATGAATTCACTATTGTGGATTGCCCAGGTCACAGAGATTTCGTTAAAAACATGATTACTGGAGCATCTCAAGCAGATGCGGCGGTTTTAGTAGTAGCCATAGATGATGGCGTAATGCCTCAGACTAAAGAACACGCTTTTCTGGCAAGAACATTAGGAATTAGCCAGTTAATCATCGCTATTAACAAAATGGATTTAGTGAAATATGATGAAGCTAAATTCAACGCACTTAAAGAGGAAGTATCTGCTCTAATAAGAACTGTGGCTTATAAACCAAAAGACATAGATTTCATACCAATTTCTGCCTTTGAAGGAGATAATATAACTAAAGCAAGTGAAAACACCAAATGGTATAAAGGCCCTAGCCTAGTTGAAGCACTTCAAAAACTCTCCCCGCCAGAAAAACCAACTAAATTACCACTAAGAGTACCAGTACAGGATGTTTATTCTATCACTGGTGTAGGAACCGTACCTGTAGGTCGAGTGGAAACAGGTATAATGAAAAAAGGAGACAACGTTATTTTCGAACCACCTGGTTCAAGTGGTGAAGTAAAATCTATAGAAATGCATCACGAAATGCTGGATGAAGCTGAACCCGGAGATAACGTAGGTTTCAACGTACGTGGTGTAGGTAAAAATGATATTCGAAGAGGAGATGTTGCAGGACACACCAATAATCCACCATCAGTGGCTAAAGAATTCACAGCACAAATCGTGGTTTTACAGCACCCTGGAGTTATCACCGTAGGTTACACTCCAGTATTCCATTGTCACACAGCTCAGGTGGCATGTACCTTCATGGAACTCCAGAAAAAACTGGACCCTGCTACTGGACAAACTAAAGAAGAAAATCCAGACTTCCTCAAAACTGGTGACGCTGCATTCGTAGTAGTGAAGCCAACTAAACCTATGGTAATTGAGAAGATCAAGGATATTCCACACATGGGCAGATTTGCTATACGTGATATGGGCCAGACTGTAGCTGCTGGAATGTGTATTGACTTAGTACCAGCAAAATAGAATAATAAATCATTAATCAGGGAGAAAAGTAGATCCATATAATGTCTACTGTCCTTCCTTTTATTTTTTTAATGGAGGATTTAAATGAACAAAGCTAGAATAAAACTAACAGGCACTGACCCAGAAAAACTCGCCTATGTATGTGACCAACTCAAAAGAATAGCAGAAAGAACTGGTGTAGATCTATCAGGACCCATACCATTACCCACCAAAAAATTAGTGGTTCCAACCCGTAAATCACCTGACGGGGAAGGAAAAGCTACTTGGGAAAAATGGGAACTCAGAATCCACAAACGACTAGTAGGAATTGAAGCTGATGAACGAGCCATGCGTCAAGTCATGAAAGTTAACGTGCCTGACAATGTAAGCATAGAAATTGAACTAAAAAGCTAAATATTTTAACTCTTTTTTTTGAACAAATAGGAGTAACATTTATTATTTTTTAATTTGCCGGGATAGCCTAGCCAGGGAAGGCGCAGGACTTGAGATCCTGTGGAGCTTTGCTCCACCTGGGTTCAAATCCCAGTCCCGGCGTTTCTTAAACTTTTTTCTTAATGGTTATATAATGAATTTTGAGTAATATTTACATAATTCATTTCAATTTAATATTACATCAGAAAAACTACTTTCTTGCTCTTTTTTACTTTATCTATCTATCCTTATCAAATATTTTAAAGATTTATAACATAATTTTATGTTTTTTTGATAATAATATACTGAATTTTAAATTTTTTATTTGATTAGTCAATTCAACATTTCCTTGGTGATTGATGACAAAATATTTATATATAATTAGTTCGTATAACATAATACAGTTTGATATAACACGAACTACTTTGCTAATCTAAATTTTTTATGAAATTTTAAAAAAAATAGAAAAGGTGATAACAATGAAACCCGAAGATATGATTCAAGAATGTCCTGAATGCCATTCAAGCGATAAAAGAATAACACGAAGGAGAAATTCTAAAAGAAGTCAAGATGCATTTTACATACCCCATATACCTCAAGGAGATATTGGAATAATTCGCTGTAGCGAATGTGGATACATATTTGAATACTGCCAAAAACGTAAACCACCATTAGAAGTTAAAAAAATCATTGTTTAACTAATTTTTTTTTATTTAGAATTATTCATCTAAATAAATATTCAGTTTATTCTTTTTTAATATATCTCAAATTTTTACTATCAGTTCAATACATTTTAAGTGTTAATATAATATTGATTTACAAAATATTTAAATAAAAACAGAATAATTTTTTCTTATTTTCAAGATAACTTGTCAATAATATTCTAAAACGAGTTCTAATATTATAATAAATCATTTTAATTTATTGAAGGTTTATATTAATAAATATAAAAATAATCATTTTTATACTGGTTTTAGAATTACATAATCCAATAAATAAAAATAAGAAATTTCTATAAAAACTATTTCAGTCTTCAAGCTTAAAACATATTTACAATCTTTAGGTGGATTCCCCTTCATTTATTCATCAAAGAAAATTATAAAGTTGTTACCAAAATGTTCAACTACCACATGTAAAAGATAAATAGCAAAACCTATGTCTACAGGATGTACTTTTTTTAACAATACAAATTTTAAGAGATCTAATTTAACACTATAAACATGCATTAATTTATTATTACCTGCAAAAGACCAGAGTGGACTGTTAAACGGCTGATGGAGCCACATACACAGCTTCCAATAGTATATGATCATTATTAATGTCAGTTATTTCTTGTAGAGATTCTTTTGAACTCAGAAATATTTTTTCTATGCAACTGTTCACTAGGCTGCCAGAGGCTATGAAAATGACAAACTCTAAATTCGAATTTTTCAACAATTCTTTTATAGGCTTAGAAATCATCTGCCAGCAACTGCCAATACCATGTGCTGAGAGGAACAGATCCATTTGTTATAACATGAATCCCACATTTAGTTAAATAACTATCCTTTGATTTATAAAATGGCTATATAAATGAGGTGCTTTTTTTCATTACTCTTATTTTAACCATGTCTGGAGATATGATCTTTAATTCAATTGTAATGTCATCGTACATATAATTTATAGACCCTAAATATCAGTAAGTGTATCCTCATCAAGCGAAGTTAAATCAAAACTTCTAATCGATTTTTCGTTTAAATATTATAGAATAAAGTTCATTTTTCTCAAATTTTCAGTCATCTTACCTTCCATCTAATTGAAAAGATTATATATCAATTAAACTTACAAATATAATTTTAAGCTATTCATTTTTTTTGATCATGTGGCCGGGATAGTCTAGTCAGGTAAGGCGCAGGATTCGAAATCCTGTTGAGCATACGCTCGTCCTGGGTTCAAATCCCAGTCCCGGCGTTATTTATTTAAAGAATTTAAGTTTTATTCCACCTTTAGAGATTTCAACATAGCTATTATGGTATTCCTTAGAGGGTAATTCGTCAACCCAGGAGCCATGTTCACTACTGATTTATCCTTGTTGATGAAAGGTCGATGAATATGTCCAAATATTAGTTTCTCATCTGGTTCCAATCCTACTATAGGATATCTTCGTTGAGATACTGCTAATTCGTAGACTTTACATATTTTCTTCCTGTTTTGTGGGGTTTTATTCATTTCTTCAGTAACTCTATCTACACTTCTGCGACTTATTTGTAAAAAATCCCATAAAAAACCTGCAATTCCACCTATTATGTTTTCTGTGAAACACATTTTTTGACTGAACTTTTCATATATGTCAATTGTAAATGGATCAGGTGTAGAAAGTACTTCTAATTCATAACCATGCATAAAGTAAAATTTTTTGCCATGATCTTCTAACCGCAAATATTTAGAAACTTTGAAAGGATAATTTTCACTGAAAATTCCTTTTAAGTTGAGAATGATTTCCAGCTATATAATGAACTTCATTGGTTAAATTCGATATTTTTGATAATATCTCTTCATTTTCAGTGATTATCCGCTTACTTCTACACCTCCAAAAGTCGAGTATATCCCCAAGAAGTATTAAATGATCAATTTTCACATTCTCGTATACATCTAAGAAGTTTAAGAAATCTTAATAATTGCTTTTTCTATATCCTAAATGTAAATCTGATACAACCAATATCATAACCCACCTCTATGAATAAAATTACATTCAAGAGATAGAATCATTTTACGCAGATATATTGAAATAAGAGAAATTAGTATATTATAACATAGTTTCTATTTTTATAGGGAATAAAAGTGTTTTTACTTTTACATATTGTTTTTATCCTTAACAATGCTGTGAAAACATTAAATATATTGCTAAATCTTCTTTATAGTAGCTGCTTTCTTTGGATTTTCCGGTCCTGGAATTTTTAACCTCAAATTTCGTAGATGGATTCACCGCAGCGTATTCAGACAAGGAAAAAAAGGATTATATCCTAAATGGGGGCACAAATGGTATTATGTCAAGTTCAGGAATGATAGTTATAGGTCTTCTCTCCAATAGAACTCCATTTGGTTTCAGCAACTAGATACCTTTAGTTTTGGTTTCTTTAGGATTATCTATTGGTGGGGCTGGATTTTTTATTGGAATAATTGGAGGATATTTGTAATCATTTTTTTTTAATCGATTATAACACTTTATTTATATAAAACTTTAATTTTTTTTAGTCAAAGAAGGAACAAGTAGCTGATAAAATGATTGATTCAAATTTAGAAGAAAATTAATCCCCAAAGGTTGGATTAGGAGTGATATACCTAGTGATAACATTTCTGATTCAACAAGTTGAGATTATCCATGTTAATAAGAAGTTTGCAGAAGATAAAATTACAACCAAATAATGTTAATAATGATTGTAATAGAAAATGCTTTTATCACAACCCCTCTATGCAGAAAGTGACTAATGCATTAAGTAACACAAATCAGAATGTGAAACAGTTGGTTATTCGATTATAAACTAGTAGATTATGAAAATAGAAAGATTCAGACAACCGTCGAATTTAAGATTGATTACTGAAAAAATCGTAATTATTGGAAAAAAAGCAATCAAAAGGATGCTAAATCCATAATCTCCCCATTCGAAGGCTTGGAAGATGAAGAAATAACAATCATTATAGGAAATAATAATAAAACCAGAAAAAATATCTGGAAAATTTATCAATTATAAAAAATTTTGAAACCTGATTTTTATCAAAAAGAAAAATTTAATAAGAAATATTTTTTTTTAAAATAATTAAATGAGAGTTCGGCTAGTTTATAGCTCGTTATCTGGAAAAGCCAAGTCAATTTGAATACTCGTTCATTTTCGCTCTTAAGATATATCAGTTCGGATTTAGTAGCTTTTTGTAAATTATTATGTATACATCTTGGTTAAATGAGTTAAATTTTCATTCCTTAATAAGTATCTATCAAGAGAAGCATTCTTGACATCGGGTTCCATCTAGGCCATCTTTTAATGTTACCAATCAATTTCCATATAAATCTCAGGATTCGCATTAATTTCAATCTTACCTTAGCATCATGGGTGCATTTTCATCAATCTTAATAATAATAAGTCCACCCCTATTTTTATTTATGATTAATAATCTGATTTGTAATTTATATAAAATTTCAAAGATGTTAGAAAAATCATATTAAAGTGTGTTAATAAAATTATAATACATGCATCAGTCCATTGATGTTCAGAAAGCGGAAGAAATTGAAATTTCAGATTTACTGAAACAATTATCATCTACTTCACATGGTCTTTCATCGAAAGAAGCGCAAAAAAGACTAACAAAATACGGTTTAAACGAAATCACTGAAGAAAAAGTTAGTCCAATTAGAAAATTTTTGAATTTTTTCTGGGGCCCTATTCCATGGATGATTGAAATTGCTCTTATTTTATCTCTTATAATCCAACATTGGCAGGAATTCATTATCATATTCATTTTATTAATGATCAATGGTTTTGTAGGATTTTATCAAGAATATACAGCAGATAACACAATTGAACTCTTGAAAGAAAAATTATCATACAAAGCTGAAGTACTTCGAGATGGTAAATGGATAGAATTACCCTCTAAAGAAATTGTGCCCGGCGATGTAGTGAGAGTGCATTTAGGAGATGTAATTCCCGCAGATGTTAAACTAATCGAAGATAACTACCTCACTGTGGATGAATCAGCTATAACTGGAGAATCATTACCATTAGATAAAAAGATAGGAAATATAGCTTATTCTGGTTCAATTGTTCAAAGAGGTAATATACAAGGATTGGTTCTAGCTACAGGATTATACACGTATTTTGGTAAAGCTGCTAATCTAGTTAGTAAAGTGAAACGTAAAAGCCACTTGGAAGAAGCAGTTGTAAAAATAGGAGATTACCTTATTACATTAGATATTTTAATGGTTTCATTTATTTTCATTGCAGGATTATTCCGTAATCAAAGTTTTTTCGATATTTTAGGTTTTTCTTTGGTGTTGACAATAGCATCCATACCTGTGGCACAGCCTGCAGTACTTTCAGTTACCATGACTGTAGGAGCAAAGGCTCTAGCCACTAAAAAAGCTATAGTGAGTAAATTAACAGCTATTGAAGAAATGGCAGGTATGGATGTATTATTCTCTGATAAAACGGGTACTTTGACTAAAAATAAGATCACCATTGCTGAAATAGCTCCCTACAATAAATTTGTAAATGATGATGTATTATTCTACGCAGCATTAGCTTCATTAAAACAGGATCAGGATCCCATTGATCAGGCAATATTAAATATGATTGAAGAGTCTGAAACTCTTTCAAATAATATGAAGAAGTATAAAACACTTAAATTCAACCCATTTGATCCAGTTTGTAAAAGTACAGAAGCTACAATAGAATATGAAAATAAATATTCTTTTAAAGCATCAAAAGGGGCTCCTCAAGTTATATTATCACTTATAAAAGAAAATAAAGATCTTAAAGAAAAAGTAAATAAAGATGTTGATATTTTCGCAGAAAAGGGTTATAGGGCTTTAGGAGTAGCAATAACAAATAAGGAAGGTGAATGGGAGTTTACGGGGTTAATCACATTATATGATGCCCCTAGAAAAACATCTAAAAAAACAATTGCCACAGCTAAATCTATGGGAATAGACTTTAAAATGGTAACTGGAGATCATATAGCCATAGCAAGGCAAACTGCAAAAGATATAGGCTTAGGAACAAATATTATGCTACCTTCATCCATTTTAAATCAAAGTGATATAAGGGCAGAAAAATTAGTGGAAGAAGCTAATGGATTTGCAGAGGTGCTTCCAGACCATAAATATCGCATTGTTGAACTTTTACAGATGAAAGGAAAAATTGTAGGCATGACTGGAGATGGAGTTAACGATGCCCCTGCACTTAAGAAGGCAGATGTAGGAATCGCAGTAGCAAATGCAGTTGACGCAGCTAAATCAGCCGCTGACATTGTATTTACTAAACCCGGGCTATCAGTAATAATAAATGCAATTAGAGAAAGTTATAAAATATTCCATAGAATGAGAAGTTACTCTATATATCGAGTAGCTGAAACCATAAGAATACTTATCTTCACAGCATTGGTTATTTTAATCTTCAATGTTTATCCAGTTACAGCTTTGATGCTGGTTCTAATAGCTTTATTAGATGATATTCCAGTAATGACAATCGCTTACGACAGAACTGAACAAGTAAATAATCCTCAAAGATGGGATATGTTCCAAGTCCTAGGCATGTCAACATTCCTAGGAATATTAGGGGTTATATCATCATTTATTCTATTTTACATTGGAATAGATGTATTAAAACTTAACGGAGATGTGCTACAATCCCTCATATTTTTAAAATTAGTAGTAGCAGGACATTTAACTATGTTTGTAACTCGAAATAGTGGACATTTTTGGTCGGTACGCCCCAGTGGCATTTTTTTCTGGTCAGTAATATTAACTGATGTATTTGCAACTTTATTAGTGGTGTATGGAGTGCTTTTAACACCCATTGGATGGACATTAGCCGCACTAGTGTGGGTTTATTCTTTAGCAGCTTTCCTAATAGAAGATCAACTTAAAATTATTTTTTACAAGGTACTGAATCATCAAGGCATAAAATATTTAGGAAATCAGTCATAAAAAATCTTAATACACAGTATCTAAATAGTAACAAAATTTTTAATATATTTACTATATCATATTAACGATTTTTATAATGGCATTGTTCCTGAAACATATAATGGCGCAGAATAGAAGTTTTAGAAAATAATAGATAATTATAATTTATTATAATCTAAATATTTCCTAATTAAATTCAACCTTATAATTAATATCGAAATTATTATCGATCAATCTTTTACAAATAATATTTCGAGAAATAAAAAATTACGAGGTGAAATTGATGAGATTAAAGAAAAAAGAATTGAAGAGGCGAAAGTTGCATACAAACCTTCTTTTACGATTGATTATGATGGATTTTTTTTATCTAATACCTCATATATGATGACATCATCTGATCAAAACTTAAATTTAAAATATTTATTAGTTTTATTAAATTCTAATTTATTATTTTGGACTTTCAAACACATAACAAAGTACTCTTGGGAAAAAGGATTAAGATTTATCAAACAATATGTAGAACAACTCCCCATTTATCAGGCCACAAAAAAAGAACAGCAGCCCTTTATAAAGAATGCTGATCATATGCTTGAGCTTAATCGCCAATTCCTGGACGAAGTGAAAAGTTAAGGATTGGCTGCAGTACACTTTCAAAATTGAAAAATTTTCTCAAAAGCTCGAAAAATATTATGAACTTACCTGGGACGATTTCATGGATGAAGTTCAAAAGAAGAAAGTCGATGTAAAGTCCAGGAATAATTATCAAACGTTAAAAAAAGAGTTTGAAAAAAGTTTAAATAAAATTAATCCATTGCTCCAGCAGATAGAAGAAACTAATGCAGAGATTGATAAGATAGTTTATGAACTGTATCATTATCGGATGAGGAGATTAAGATTGTTGAAGGAAGTTTGAATTGAAGAAAAAATCTTATAATTTGGTGAATCTTTTTAGAACTTTTTGGGCAAATTTAGTTTTAACTAAAACTGTGACTTTCATACCCTCTTTTAAGATCATATCGGGTTTGGGGATTACTATTTTTCCTTTTTCATGTATTGCTATGATTATAAAATCATCGGTAGGGCTTAAATCACTGACCTTCTTTCCAATAGTTTTCTTATAATCAACAGTGAAGTCCAATAATTCTGCGTCACCTTTGCCTAGAATCACTAGATCTGCGATTTTTGGTCTTACTATTAATTTTTCAAGATAACTGGCTGCGGTAAGTTCCGGGCTTATTACTTCGTCAACACCTATTTTTTTATATGTAGCTTCGTGACTATGATCATTCACCCGTGCAATAATTTTAGGGACGTTATATTCTTTTACCAAAACGCATGCCAGTAGATTGGATTCATCGTGTCCAGTGGCCGCCACGAAAACATCGGCATCTTTTATATTAACTTCTTCTAATGTTTTAATGTCCGTAATACATTAGGAGATTTTGAAGAACTTTTATCAATTTCAAAAATAATTATCATTCTAAATATCTTTTATGTATCTATAAGCATAGTTTTAATTTAATAAGCACAATTAACAGTGTTTTTTTTAAAATATCGGATTTTATATTCTTCTTTCAAGTTGGATCATAAATTTAGCAGTCTTGCTTAATTTGATTTATTCTCTTGGAATACATGCTTTAACTGATAGAATTTCACTCTTAGAATTCTTCATTGGATTTATGATGGTATTCCATTCACTGTAATAGCAATTATTTATGCAATGAAAAAATCGAAACTGGAAGATAAATTATTATTATCTATCATTTTTAGTCAAATATTCTTATTCGCACTACTTGTATCACATAAATTATTCTTTTATCTTAGTATTTTACTTCCATTCTGGACCATTCTTATTGCCAGACTCTTATATCCATATGATTTAAAAACTATTCTGAAAAATTTATTTAATAAAAAATATTTGAAAACTTCTTTTGTTTAATAATGATATTAATTTTCATAATTTCGAACATTGGCATTATCACTTTCGTTCTCTATTCAAATAATAATTATAATTATAATTATAATACTGTTGAATCGGATATTTCACAAATTATTCCATATAATAGCACTGTGATTGGCGATCCAGATTATTATGATGCTCTAGCTGATAATTATAATTATTACTCCCTAGCCCCACCATTTATCGATTATTATGAATATGGTTCTTTTATTAGTTTAAAACCAGATTACATTTTATTAAACAGTCAATACAGTGTTGATGGTAAATATAGTCTGGATAATCTTTCAAGTGATGCAAAAATTATTTGACTCAAAATTACCATGAAATTGGAATCATACCCCTAAATAACAACATAGAAGGAAGCCCAATATTTATATACAAAAGAGATTAAAAATGCTTAACAATTGGATTTAATATATACTTGTTTGAAAATATTAGGTCTTCATAACTAGATAATATTTAAATTCACATAAAATTATGTTAATTTATTTCTACACTTAAAATTATATGGTAAACCTTTTTAATTACCTTAAAGAGTTAAATATTCACGTTCAATGTTAGTTTAATTTAGATATTTTTTTTATCATTTGAACATGAAATACAAAGGTTTATTTTCGTTTAATATTCTTTCCGTCCTAAATCCGCTTTTCATTAATTGAGGGGTCTGTGAGTTTCTTTGACTTCTTCCTACGAACCATAGTGAACTCTTTAGTAGATTGGTCTATTATTTCCATCATATTCTGGTGCTGAATCCATGGAGTAATGGATGGTTTAACAGGGATTCTAATATCACATCTCATCATATCACATAACAATATCTTACGTTCATCCATGATGCCATAACTATGCCTCATTGCTCTCAACAACTAATCATAAAATAATTCAAATTGAATGCTTTAATTGTACTGATACTTTGTTTGCGGATACTGCAATCTTCTTCTCTGAACTTTTTAATTGTATTATATAGATATGAATCAAGATAGCATTGCACGGGTTCTTTTTTGAATATTGAATTCATATTATGTCCAGGATATTAATTCGCTCTAATATTTTAGTCCAATAACCCAGTAACTTCCATTCTTCAACTCTATCAAGATGCATATCTACTTTATTGATATAATCAATTTGCTCCCTGATGGAACTATATGTTCTATTGAATTCCTCCCTTGCGAATACAATAACCTCTTCATACTCAGGGAATAATCCAGGATTATAAACTTCTACAATCCTCCCATTGGGCACTGCCTCAGTCACTCTCATTTCTTACTCCTTCTGTATTATAATATTATTCTGTTTTGAAGTACCAGCACTAACAATGCAGTTGCAAATGTCCAGGTGCCTGTTACAAATATACCGATAAATAATGTTCGGTAATCTGGTTTAGGTTTAATTTTAGATTCACCGCAAACTAAACAACGTTCATACATTTAAACCTCTCCTTCTAAAATTTCAGCAGCAGTTTTACTTTTACT
>JACWMK010000103.1 GCA_015661405.1 Methanobacterium sp. | reverse complement strand
TTGTTATTTTTTCACAATATTAAAAATACGAAACAATATAGTTGATTACTAATTTTTTTTTACTTATTTCCTAAACTTTTTTATCCATTTTTTTGCATATATTATTGATTGCGAGAACTTTTGAATTGTTTTGTCCTCAATATTGTTAATTATTAGTTAGATCACTAAATTTGTTAATTTATTAATAATCCCTTTTCATCTTTCTTGGAAAATCATGGTATCCCCTTTCCAACTTGTTAAATGCGTTTCGAGTCGTAGCAATGCGTAGTTGACTATTATTCCTAACAATGACATTGTGACTATAGCAGCCCACATTTGAGGTATCTCTGTTTCCATTTGGAAATACATGATAAGGAATCCTAAACCATTGCCTGTACTAATTCCCATCATTTCTACTCCCATTAGCATTAAAAATGCGAATATGACACCTAAACGTATTCCTGTGAATATTGTGGGTAGTGCGGCTGGAATTTGTACCTGCCAAAATATCTGGAATTTTCCCAGACCTGCTGTTCTTGCTACATTAATGATATCGGGATCAACTTCCTTAACACCTCTCACAGTGTTTAAGAGTATTGGCCATTGGGCAGCCCATGCCACAGCACCTATCATTGAAATATCCGATACACCCAATAAAATTATGAATACATGGAAGAGTGTGAGTGCGTTTACGTTGCTAAACATGTTTAGTAATGGGTTTAATGCTTTTTCAAAGTTTTTGAAAAATCCTCCAAGCAAAAAGCCTAATGGAATCGCTACTAGAAGTGCTATCCCTATCGCTATAGATATTCTCGTTAGGGTGTATATTGAATTTTGCGGGAGTACACCTGAAATAGTCAAGCTCCACATTGCTGTTGCAATGGTTGAGGGAGATGGTACAAACGTCGGGTTAACTACTCCGATTGTAGGCAACAATTCCCAAAGCAGCATAAAGACTATAATAGCTATCCATTTATGTGATATTGATTTAAAAACATTGATAAAATTGAACAACACTGATTTGAATCCATTGGATGTACTAACATTTATGGGTTCATTTGCTTCAATATAATCACTTCTAGCTTTCATTTGACTTCAATTTCCTCCTTTTCAAGCAATTCCCCTTAGTCTCTTAGAACTGGGTACCTCTTATTCTTAAAAAGGTCAGAATCATCATTTATATTCAAAATATTTCACAAATATTCTTATCTTATTCTAGATGATTCCTTTTAACTTGTATTTTTAAAATCATTAAAGTATAATTTTTGATCAACTTCATATTAACGATCGTTATATGTTAGATATTTACAATTAATGAAACAAAATATTATATATAGTTTACTATTACTACAAATCCTAACTTTATTATTACAAAAATTCTTGATCATGATTCAATTAATAAATTAAGGAATAAAAAAAGAAAAATAGAGTAATGATGTTAGTCATTAGAACGATTATCTTAACTCAAATATTGTATATATAATTATCTCTTTGAATTTGTTTATTTACTGTACTATTATGATTCCATTCGGTCCCATATTACTCATACTATCCATGTCATAATAACTGTAGTTACCTGTCTGATTAAACTGGAAACTGAAACTCTGACCATTGGTTAAATTATTACTCATGAAAAGGTTGGTTTGATTACTTGTTATCATGTATTTAGTATTAGAAGTATCATTAACAATCCATGTTACAGTTGTACCTGGTTGAACCGTCAATGTTGTTGGGTTAAAAGTTCCATTTTCTACTTTAACGGTAGCTTGAAGTCCATTACTACTACTATTTGCAGAAGTCATGTTTGACATATTTGTCATGTTATTACTAACATTTTTATTTACTGTTGTTTGATATGCTAAAGCTCCTATAATTATCACAATAACGATAATAATTATTCCTATTGGAATTATTTTATTCATTATAATTTCACCTCAAAAATTTTAAATCTGTTTTATTCTTGTTTTTTTCTTTATGAGCATAAACGCTCTATTTAGCCCAATCAACTTAATAACATATACGATCATTATTTGATTGGAGGATGCGTATCACAATTTTAATAGAATTATTTAAAATGTGGCAAGTGATACATTCATTAACGATCGCTACATGTTACTTAGTTACAAATAGTGTATTCTTAAGTAATGATATATAAAGTTAACGATCGTTATGTTCTATTGAGAATTAAGTTCTATTCCAACATTCTTTACTTTATTTTTTCTCATCTGCGATAATTAGATATTAATGATTATGTTATTGGATTATTTTCACTTGTTGATGACTTTAACCATTAAAGAATCATTAATATTAGATTTATATTAATTACTGTTGCCTGTGATTTGTCTGCATTCACAAAAATTCCGTTTTTTTCAAAGTTTTATTTTAGAATTCTTACTATTTTGACTCTACCTCTTTTCGTTCCTATTCAATGAACTATTTCTACTCATCTTTTTACAAACAATTACGCATATTTTTATAACGACAAATCAGTTCATAGAAACTTACTAATATTATTTTATGGTTAAAAATCACATTAAAGTTCTTTAATTCTTTGCAGAGTATTCACTAATAATAGCATAAAATAATAATAATAATAAACGCATCTTCAATGAATAATCTTTACTTTTAGATTTTCATTTTTTTTTATGAACTATTATGTTTCCTGTCAATGTTTTATTATCTGGATGATTCATGTCATAATAAGGGTAAGTACCGGCCTGATTAAATATGTAGCTGAAACTTTTTCCATTAGTTAAAGTAGGACTCATAAAACCACTGCCTGTTATCATGGGATCAACAGTAGAATCTTTATTAATCCATGTAACATTTGTACCAGCTTTAACAGTTAAATTAACTGGATTGAAAGCACCATTTTGAATTGTTACCGTAACTTCATTTCCACCACTATTATTACTAGTAGTATTATTATTACCCATATTCATATTACTAGTTGCAGACGTTTTTGAAGACACTTCTAATAAAAAATATGCGAATATTACTCCAATTATAACAAATAATGCAATTACACTTATTGCTAAATGTTGTTTGTTTATCATACGATATCCTCCGATTTAACGATTCTTAAGTGGTAAATTTACAAAAAACATGGTATTACGTGAATTATAAATGGTAAATGATAAGCTCAATTTAACGATCGTTATATGTAAGATAATTACACTTAATGAAACAAAATACTATATATAGTTAACTATCGTTATCAAAACGATTTATAAAAAATAAAATTTAATTGATTATTTATCATACCAAAAAAAGGAAAAATAAAGGATAATATCCCTAAAATGGAGCGGCTATCTCAGATAAAGTATCTTCTATAAGGCTTATTGCACCCCTATATCCTGCGTAACCCTTATCAATTACGATTCTATCCGTTATGGGGAAAGATACGCTTAATCTCCCGGCCCCAATCTTCTCTGCCAGATTCTTATCCAGTGAACTGCCAAATATAAAATTTGGAGCCTCTTTTTCCAAAGCATCCCATAACTTTCCAGAATCAGATGAAAATATAACTTCTGGAGAAAGTGTTTTCTTAAAATTAAGTTCTTTCTTAACATATCCTCGATAATCTTCTGGAACGTCATCTGATATCAGAGCAAGTGAAGGGATCCATCCCAACTCATTTACAAGAAACTTATTAAGAGCTATAGCATAATTTGAATCTGAAATAGTTGCAAATCTCAATTGCACATCAAAATCCACAATAAAATCTGCAACTTTATCAATAGACTTGTAAGTACGCTCTTCTTCTTTAGCTGTTACCTCACTAACATCTATCCCCAATGCTTTACCAACATTTTCAAGGAATAAATTTGTCTCTGTAACTCCTATTGGTAATGGATTAATAATGTAAGGTGTTTCAAATTTTTCTTTAAGTTTTTGAGCTATTTTAACACCAGACCAAGGTGATACAACAATATTTAAAGCAGCTGCCGATAAATCCTCAATTTTTTTATCATTAAAAATTGTATTAACTTCTAAACCAACAAGATTTAATATCCGCTCAATCTCAGCAAGGTTTCCCTCCCAAAAAACATCTTGAGATGGTATTATCCCAAATATATTGACGAGCTTTTCTTCTTTCGGTTTTTCTTTAACTATTTGATCAATGAATGCATCTAATAAAATCTCATAACCAATATAGCTTGAACCTCTAAAACCTGCAGTTTCAGCATAAATTATTGATTTGTCTTCAAATTCACGTAAAATTCCGCTCACATCATCTCCAATAAGTTCTGAAGTACAACCGGTAAGTACAACATATCTATCTCCATCTATAAGCTCAATTGTATTTTCAATCTGCTCTTTTAGCCGAGATTCTCCTCCAAAAACAACCTCTTTTTCATAAGTATTAGTACTGGGAACACTTACACCACCAATCCATCCGGATCCTCTAAAACCAGCAGTAAAACTTTGTCCGTAGAATACTTGGACACCACATCCAGGTCCGGCATGAATAATAGGCACTGTATCTTTTATAGCCGTAATAGTACTTAAAGCACCACCTAATGCACATGAAAATCTTGGTGATTCTATAATTTCTTCACTCATTCTAATTCCTCTCCCTTATGATACTTGAATGGATTTTCC
>JACWMK010000102.1 GCA_015661405.1 Methanobacterium sp. | reverse complement strand
AATAATAATAATAATAATAATAATAATACTAAAGTCTTATTTGATGAAACAAGCCCAGATTTTGGGAAATTTTTTACTATTTATAATTTGGGAACATTTGGGTCATCCAGTTTTGCCACTCTACTAGAAAATAATGGTTATACTGTTTCAAGTTTAACAAACGGGCCAATTACCCCTCAGAAACTGCAAGGATACGATATTTTAGTAATAATGGGTCCATATGGAAATTATACAGATGCTGAAGTTAATACAATAAATGAATTTGTAAATAATGGTGGAGGACTATTTTTAGTGGGTAATAATTGGGGCAATGTTGACGGTGGTCAGAATTTCTCTTTCAATAAAATTGCGAGAAGTTTTGGAGTAGATTTTGCAAATAATGAAATAGTTACTGATGACCAAAATAACATTTTTGCCCCTACATTCGTGACTATCAACAATATAACACCAAATCCCATTACCACGAATGTTACGACATTTTATTATCTCCAAGGAACTTATATAAAAAATCCAGGATCTTCTAACGTTGTTGCTTATACAAGTGCAAATGCATGGGGTGATCAAGGTTTTACCACCCCTCAAAACACTACTTCTAGTAACGGTATAAAAGACCCTAATGAACGAGGAGGTCCACTCCCCGTAATTTCTGAGATGGATTATGGGAAAGGAAAAATAGTATTCATGGGTGCTGCTGGTTCTTTTATTAATTCTTTCATTTATAAAAGCGATGCCTGGAAATTAGGATTAAATACCATGAATTGGTTAGCTAATCGTGCTGTACCAACTAACTATCAACCTGCCGGCTTAATCTCCTATAATCTATTAGAATACCCAATTATAGAGATGATTCTCCTCTCTTTGATTCTATTTGCAGGATTATTTTTTAAAATTAGAAGAGATAAAAAGTTAGGCGACCCACGTCCATTTAAAACTATTAAAAATTGGAAGTTTAATACTTTAATAATAGTGAATGTGTTTTTTGTAGGTCTAGCTGGTCTTCTGTTTATTCCAATAAATTTTTTCTTATATAATATTACATTATACTCAATTTACGATCCTAATTTAGGTTATATTCTTGTAATAACTGGAGCATTATTTTTTGTTTTTATGGGAGTGATATTATTCAATCTTATAGCCCGACAGAGGCTGCTAGTGAAATATTCTTATTACTCTATTGTCCTAATCCTCTTTTTTGCCAGTATAACAGTTATTCTGGGAAATCTATTTAGCTTCCCCTTAATGCAAATATTCACTTTTGGCAGTTTAATTCTTCTAATACCTTTTGCGCTTAATTTATGGATCAACCGAAGTTATGGATCCAATTTGGTCATTGAAGGTAAAGAATTCGATCGTCTGAACAAATTATCAAGTAAATCTTTGCCATTTGAGCTTCAACCATTTTATACTGATTCTGCTTTTATTGGGGAAGGTGGATTTGGACGAGTATTTAAAGCCATTAATAAAACAGGTGAACTAGTCGCCTTGAAAATACCAAAGAGTTTTGACAAGAAGTCTGAGAGAACATTTATTACGGAGGTATCCAATTGGAGCCACTTGAATCATCCTAATATTGTAAAATTAATTGAATATAAAATTCTTCCCATCCCATATATTGAAACAGAGTACTGTGAGGGAAGGCTAGAGAAAGGTATGAAATCTTTAGCTGAGTCTGTTTCTATAGTTTACGAAATTGCTAAAGGATTGGAGTATGCACATAAAAAAAATATCATTCATGGGGATGTGAAAATTTCTAATATTTTAATTAAAAATGGTGTTTACAAAATATCTGATTGGGGTTTAAGTAAACTTAAAATTGATGAATCGGTGACATTATCAGGTGCAACACCTTCCTATGCAGCTCCAGAACAGATATCTCAAGAATTTGGTAAAGCTGATGAAAGAACTGATATTTATCAGTTAGGTAACGTATTTTATGAACTTTTAACTGGTAGATTACCATTTGAAGGTAATATATCACAAATTTATAGTTCCATACTCACTACTCAACCTATAAAACCTTCAGAAATAAATTCCAACTCAAAACCTGTAAATGATATTATTATGAAATGTTTAAATAAAAATAAAAACAAACGATATTCCTCAATGGGAGAATTAATTAAAGAATTAGAGAAATATAAACCGGTTGATAAAACATTAATGTTTAAAAACAGTTAATTAAAATGTCAAATTTAATACGTATTGGAGTATGGTAAAATTGGGGATTAACCTTAATAAAGGATTAATTCTAGGAGTTGCTGGCGGTTTAACTGTTTTTATTATTGTTTTAATAATTATTATGTACGTAAATTCTGATTTTGATCAACAATTGATTAATCAAGTTGATAGTGGAGTGCCTGCTGATAAACTGATACCTCAAATTGATGCAGAAGCTGAACATTTACAGATGAATGCACAAAAAAATTACGAATCTAATTTGATAAACAATAATTTGGGAGGAAACGCTAGTAATTATGATTATTATACACAAATACATCAAAATGAATTGAAAATAATTTCAGAATACGAAAATGATCAGAAAGAATTTGCTGAAAGACAGATTACCAAAGAACAATTTTTACATGATATACAATCCCCTAAACAATATATTAATGTTATGAATCTGAATTAACATAATATTAAAATCTAAATAAACCAACCAAAAATCTTAATATTATTCTTAAAAAAAGGACTTTAACATGGAAATATATACTGATGTAGGCGGTAGAACAGGTATAGATTGCGGTGGTTTCTGTGAGTTTTGTTTTTATAAAAATGTTGATTTTTATAATTTAGAATCCATAGGATGTATTCATTGCCCTCCTAACCAAATTGGGTGTGATTATTGTCAAAACATTATTAATAGAGTTAGCATTGGTTTCAAACCGCTTTCTAATGTTTTGACAGACTTGAATAATAAGTTGAGTAGAGATGAATGTAGTTCATTAAATCAAAAAGACATCAAAATAATCATCGCAGGTGGGGCTGACTTGTTTAGTTATCCCCAGCTATATGAACTTGTTTCAAAATTAAAAGAATCTCAAATACACTTGGATTTACGTTATACAAGTGGTAAACCCATTAAACATGAGAGTATGGCTGAAAAGCTTATTTCCTTAGGAGTAGATGATGTCAATTTTTCAGTATTCTCCACTAATCCAGAGATTAGAAGGAAATGGATGAATGATGAAACTCCAATAGAATCGATTAAGGGTTTAAAACTGTTTTGTGAAAATATTGATCTTTATGCATCGGCTGTAATTATTCCCGGAGTGAATGATGGAGATAAAATATTTGAAACCTGTGTTGACTTGGAAGAGTGGGGTGTGAAATCGTTTTTTTTAAGGAGGTTCGCTAATTTTAAAAATCAGGGATTGATACTTAATAATAAACCTTTAATAGAAGGAGTGAATCCCCAATCTTATGGAGAGTTCCAAGAATTGGTACGTGAATTAGCTCGTGAATTCTCTTTCAAAGTTTTAGGATATCCTTTTAGTGATCCCGAAAATGATTTTCCCTTCGCTATTTCGAGAGCAAAAAATAGGTATTATTTGGAGAAATTACCGAAAATTAAATGTGAAGCTACTATTATAACTAGTAAGTTAGCTGGACCTTATTTAGAGAAGATATTTGGGGTAATTGATGAATTTAATCTGGTTAATATTGTTAGTGTGGATAAAGATATTGCTGATTTAATTACTCATGAAGATTTGGAGTTTATTAATCTTGTTGGTGTTAAAAGGAATGTTATTATTCCTAGTGGAGCACTAGTCCAGGATAATAAGGCTGCAGAGATTTTATGTAGGGATGGTAAATTTAGGATAATTGCTCGGGGTCCTTATGTTTTAACTAATCCTTATTATGATGGTGATCTTTATAAAGAAGATTTATTAGACTTTGAATTAAAATCTTTTAATGCATTAATTGATGTAATTAATTCTTTTTGATTTTAATTATTTTTTTTTGTTTTTCTGATCTGTTTGTTGTTCTTTTTTTATTGTATTTATTTTACACTGGAACCGAAGCTTTTAAATAGTTGTTCAGCTTTTTTTTGTTATTGTGTGTATCTCTCACACTTCACTCTCTATTATTTTATTTATGCTTTGAATCCTATTTATTACCCTATAGTGTCTTTTTTATTATAGATTTTTTATTAAATGATAGTCCTTTTTTTACACTGGAACCGAAACTTTTAAATAGTAAATTGTACTAAGTAATGGATAGGTGTGTACTATACACACCTCACCCCCCCCTTAAATATTAATTAATAAGATTTCAACTAAAAAACTACTAATTTTTTATGTTTGAAGTCTAAAAAAGGCGGCTTCCAGAGGGACTTCACACGAGTCCAACATCCCACCTCCAAAAATATGTTTACTCTGGAAGCCCAACCTTTTTTTTTAATTTCATAAAATAATAATTTATTCAAAAAAATAAGATTATTTCAAATTAAATTTATACTTTTTTCATTAATATCATCACTAACCATATCAGAATTTTATTTAAAATTATAGAGATTTTCTATTTACTTCATTTTTTTTTTAATTTTGTTGGTTAATTTTTGGGTAATTTTAGTTATTTGTTTGATTTTTTATATTTTCTGGGGTTTTTTCTTCTTTTTTCCTTTATTT
>JACWMK010000037.1 GCA_015661405.1 Methanobacterium sp. | reverse complement strand
AAATTATCAGAATTAATACTTAACGATTCATTATAAGCTTTCAACGCTTCCTCATGTCTACCCAAATTCTCCAAAGAAACTCCCTTTTCATACCACGCCTTAAAATTATCAGAATTAATACTTAACGATTCATTATAAGCTTTCAACGCTTCCTCATGTCTACCCAAATTCTCCAAAGAAACTCCTTTATTATGCCATACATTAGGATAATTTGGATATATTTGCAAAGCTTTATCATAAGCTTTGAATGCTTTTTCGAAATCTCCTAACTTAAAGAAACATAGACCTTTATAGTGCCACGGTCTAGCATTTAAGCTTATTTCTAGAGATTTGTTGAAAGCTATTATTGCTTCATGATAATTTTCTAGATACATTAATGCAATACCTTTAAAAGTCCATGCAGCATAGTCTTCTGGATCTAATTTTATTACTTTATTTAAACATTCAATAGCTTTGCTAAATTTATTTTTTTCGATTAGCCGAATACACCATCTATTGTTGACGTTAGTATAGACTAATTTTTCAAAACCTTCCACTATCCTTTCTTTGGTATCATTAAAATTTGATCTTCCACTAATCATTTTTATTGAATTTTTTTAAAAATTACCTTTAAAGAATTTTTCTAAATATTTTTAAAAATCAATAATCTTTTCTACACCAATTATTAAATACTTAATGAATTTATTTAATAAATTTAAGAATTTAAAAAAAAATAAATATTTTCGCTTATTCTTTTATATTAAATATAATCAATAATATCTGCCGGATCTAATGGGTCTATCGATTCACCATATACAGGTCCATTATCAATTTATAAAAAATCTGTAAAGTATGATTTATAATATTTAATATTATGATATCAGAACAATAAATTTTATTAAAATTTTCAATTCTAAATTTTGCCAAAATGATATTTAATTCTCTGCATTTAAGCTGATATAAGGATAAACTATAGAAAAACCTTTTATATAATAAATTATATATTAAGATTAACTGATTTTAAAATTTAAGTTCATATAACCGACATAGAATTGTTTAACGAAGTAGAATTAATACATTATAATTAGGTAATGTTACCGATAATATAACAATTAAGTTCACCAAAACACAGAGAAATCGTCACGTATACATCAATTGGACTATATGTAAAGATAAATTTATATCATATTCCATAATTATATATTCTCTAGATTAATTTTGATTAAAAATAAAATTTGTTTTAGAATAATTTGATAAGATATGTTATCGAATAATAAATATGAATTAATATTTGTGAAGGTTAGTATACAGGCAAAATACTATTTACAATTCAATAGTTTTTATTTTATGGCAATTTATATACCATAATTTTAGAATAAACTATCAAGTCTCTTTTAAATTATGTTCTAATAACTTTCACCAAAATCTTATTCCTTTTACATATGTATTTCGAAAACTCTCTTTTATAATTGCTTGCTTGTTTAATCGTTTTTATGTTCTTAAAAAAGGAAAAAAAGCAATGAATGAGCTTTTTTAGCTTATAACAAATATTGGATCTTTATAAAAATGATTTTCCCAATCAGTGAAACGTTTTGATAAAATTATGCTAGCTTGTGAGCGATTTAACAAAATTTTATACTCGTTGTAGATTAAAGATATTATATATTATTTTAATTCAAAGCTACTTGTTTTGTTATAATTACTGGGCTTTATTTCATAGGATTGATACAAACTACCACATTTAATGTAGATTACATTAGTTTATAGGATAGCTTAAGTTTGTTTAAAAAAATTGATTTGCTCTTGAAAAATAAGGATAATAACCACAAAGTATATATATTATTTCATATCAATTTATTGATATCAATAATTTGACATGTACTTTTGATATCAAAAATTTGATATTAAACTGGCATTATATTTAAATAATTATAGTATAATAAATTTTAAATTTTATTAAAATGGAGGTATATTAATATGGATTTTAAAGACTGCATAAAATATGCAAATGAAACACGTGTTTGTTATCTGGCAACAGTAGATGGAGATCAGCCAAGAGTAAGAATACTTGGTATTTGGTTCGCTGAGGAAACCGGATTTTATTTCATAATCAATCCTAATAGTAAAGATATGTATCGCCAGCTTCAAGCTAATGGAAAAGTCGAAGCGTGTTTCTGGCAAACTGGCGAAGCAGGAGCACCCAAGGCGAATAAAGCGCCCAACGTTATTATTTCTCCCGTGATGAGAGTTGCGGGTGAAGTTGAGTTCTTAAACGACTTAAAACTGAAAAAGAAAGCTTTAGAAGATAGACCAATTCTCAAAAAACTGGGCATCACTTTCGACAGTCCAGAATTAAGAATTTTCCGTATTGCTAAGGGCGAAGCCTATTTCTGGACTAGGGAAACAATTTTCGAGCCTAAGAAATTTATTAAATTTGGAGATTAACTTTTTCAATCTTCTTTTTTATTCATATTTTGATATAATATGAGCGTTATAAGTATTTGATTAGTTTCATTTAATATTGATTCCCATTAAATAACATGCAATCATTCGATTGGGCAATTAAGCACTTTCAAGATAGAAATAATTTCGCTTTGATGTTTGCTATTAGCTTGGAAAGTAAGCACAGGTGATTTTTTTTAGCAAATCTAACCTATTGCATCTTTATGATAATTAATAATCACAATGGAGAAAACGTTCATTTAAATCTATCACTCGCTTGCTCGCTTGATTAATCGTTTATTATATATGCATTACAAAAATGTTATTTTGCAAGTGCTTCAATGTTTTGGAAGTATACTACTGCAATTGATATTGCTTTTTTTCAACGGTTTTTATTATGGATGGTTTCATGGTCTTTCTTAATAGCAGTTTATTCTTTTTTTAATTAGTATATTGGAGATTACGATGAAAAAATAATTTTTTAAACGATTTTTTAAGAGAATATTCTTTTAAAACATTTATTATATTTTATAAAACTTTAAAATCTGTTTTATTTAAATTGAAAATATAATCTATATTGATCTTTTTTAAATTTGAAAACTATTTTGAAAAATAAGGATATTTACCGTAAAGTATATATACTACTTCATATCAATTAATATCAAAAGTTTGATATGTATTTTTGATATTAAAAATTTGATATTATAACTGGCTAGTAACAGTCATAATTTAAACTATTAGCGGTGAAAAAATACTATGTCAAATAATAAGGAAGATAAATCTGAAAAAATTCATAGAATTCATGAAAAAGGAGGATGAGGAATGAGACAGGTCGGAGAGTTAAGAATGTGGATACTTCATGTAATAGATGAAAATGGACCTAGTAATGGTGTAGAAATTATGGATAATGTCCAAATACATTATGATTGGCAGTTTCAACAGCGTAAAGGTACCCATATTCATCCACATCATGAAGGCAATGTGCGATCGAAAAGACTTTTACCTGGTTCCATATATCCTATGCTAAAAAAAATGGTATCTGAAGGTTTAATAACCAAACAAGATGATGGAAAATATAATTTAACTGAGGATGGGCAAATCGTAGTAACTAATTTATTTGAACATTTTCAATCACGTAATGAACATATGGATCATAAAACGATTTCAATAGAAAATTCATTAGAGGCAATGAATTGGCATGTATCTCATATAGAAGATCTTGATAAAGAGAAAATTGCACCTCACAAAGAATCAATTCAATTACTCATTGAAAGACTTAAAAAAATAAAAGAATCGCTGAAATAATCTTTAAATTTAGATTATTATAAAAAATATCGCTAGAAACGGATTTGCTGCCTATTTTTTTTAATTTTTATATTTAGGTTTAGCTATGGCTCTCTTCAAATTTCGAATTAGGACCAAGAAATGGGATGAAAAACATGACAAATGAAACTAAAAATGCAGATAACAGGATTGAATTATTTAATCGTTGCCCCTAAAAAAAATTACTACTTATTTAAAAGTAGATAAACTGTCAGTTTCATTTAAGCAAAAAATCTAAATCCGCATTTAAATTTAATCAAAATGAATTAACTAGGAAAATTAGGGGTGATTTAACATATGGGTGCAGAAAGTGATGTTTTAAAACATTTTAAATTGATCGTGTCGGGACTTATAATTAGTCTCTTAATTGTTTCATTAGATAGTACCATTACTACTACGGCTATGCCTAAGATTATTGCAAATTTAGGTGGTTTGCAATATTATGTTTGGCCTTTCACGATTTACCTTACAACTGTAATAATTTCCGCTATGCTTTCGGGTAAGCTGTCGGATTTTTATGGTAGTAAAAAAATATTAATTGGTGCATTAATAGTCTTTGTAACCGGTTCAATTCTTTGTGGGTTTTCACATAATATGACGGAACTCATACTATTTAGAGCACTACAAGGATTAGGTGCAGGTATAATTGTTACTGTGCCAAAGAAAATTATTGCCGAGATGATCCCACCAAGACAACGAGGAAAATATATGGGTTTATTCGGTGTTGCAGGTGGTATTTCAAGTGTAGTAGGTCCAACACTCGGAGGTTTTATAACAGATTCTCTTGGATGGCAATGGATATTCTTTATAAATGTTCCAATAGGAATTATAGCATTAAGTTTAATTATCCCATATCTCCCCGAATTCGAAGTAATTGTAAAAGAAAAAGTAATGGATTATCTAGGTATAATAACTTTTACGGGTGCTTTAACATCATTTTTAGTGGCTTTAACTTTTAGCCAGCAAAATACTATTATTTCTTCCGTATTGCTGGACTCACTATGGATATTTTCAGTCATTATGCTGTTTGGATTTATATATGCTGAGAGAAAAGCTAAAGAACCTATATTACCATTATATCTATTTAGAAACTCTGTATTTACTATCTCGACTATAGCAACTTTTTTGTTAGGTGCTATAACGTTAGCGGGTACGGTTTACATTCCACTTTTCTTACAATTGGTAAAAGGTCTAAGTCCTTCAGCTTCAGGAGCATATTTAACACTATTGTTGTTTGCTATGATCATAACTGCAATTTTATCAGGTCAGATAATCTCAAAGACAGGTACTTACAAAAAACTTGCTATCATATCCTTTGCTATAGGCACTGTGGGTATGTTCCTACTTTCAACATTGACTCAAAACACTTCTAACCTAGAATTAATCATTTATGAAATTATCGTAGGAATAGGTGCAGGTTTAGCAATGCCACTATTCACTGTTGCAATTCAAAATGCAGTGACCAAACGAGATTTAGGTGTTGTAACCTCATCAACAATGTATTTTCGAATCTCTTGGAAGTGTAATTGGTTTAGCCATTCTAGGAGCTATTGTAAACATGACATTGAAACTTAATTTACAAAATACCACTATACATGTTTCATCATCCCTATTAGTTACAGCTATTCACAATGTATTCATTATAGCAGTAATACTGAACATAATAGGATTAATACTATGTTTCTTCCTAAAAGATTTATATATGAGCAACGAAATGGAGGAGGAAGAAATAAGTTACGAAGATGCTCCAGGATAAATTTGAACAACTAAAACTTGTAAAACATGATTTATGAACATTTTAATATTATGATATCTGAACAATAATTTTTTTATTAAATTTTTATCTAATTTTCCAAAATTTTTATATTATTCTCTTCATTTATACTAGTATAAGGATATACTATAGTAAAACCTTTTATATACTAAATTATATATAAAAATTAACTGATTTTGAAATTCAAGTTCATATAATCCGACCATAGAGCTAACGATATCAATGAATAACGAAGTAAAATATATTTATTTTTAAAATCTTCATTTTTAATATTTAACTTCAATAATTGGTCATTTTTAAATAATACAGATGATATATCCTAGATGTAGAGAATGAATTTAATATTATTTCATGTTTAAACATACTTGTAGTTTTTCTAGGGTTTCTTCTTTTAATTTAAGTTCTTTTTCATTATCTATTTTAAGCGTATCCAAGGCAAAATTGAACATTTAACTTCCATTTGATTTTTTTTTATTTAAATGAATCCCATTTCCATCCAATGTAAATGGCAAATATGATTGCTATAGCTGTGCCTGCAATGATACTAAACACTTGTTCATTTGAATTGATAGGGTATAAACCAATCCCAACAAGAGTGATACGCCCAATAACATCAGCACCTAATAAAATAATGGCTAGTGCTGCAGCCCATTTTTTCATGGTCAATATAAGCAAACCGGCAATTATATAGAATGTACCGATAGCAACAGATGAGTATGTAAAAAGTGCAGCTTGTGATGTTGTAATACCTAGAAAGTTATGAGTGAACGCTGTGATAACTTCTATAATACCAAATAAAATCATTAAGAAAGCAATTATAATGATTGTTAATGGGTGTTTGTTAGCTGTATTCATTTTATATCCTCTTTATCTTTGGTGATTTTTTCTTTGCTTGTTTGTCAGTGCGTTTTAAAAATGTGGGCTTAGGAAGGTTTTTTAAGTTCTGATATTCTACATTAAGTTCTTCTTTATCTTTGTTTAAATGTTGTTGAAATTTCATATTGTTCATTTAATTATCTCCTAATTATTAGTTGTTCAGTTCTCGAACAACATTATATATCTAAAGTTATATAACTTTTGTGATATAGTAATTAAGTAAATGAACAACTAGATGGAGAATATAATCATGGATCAAATTCCACAGGAACTTATTAAATCATTGATGGATTTGGGATTGTTAGAATCTGAGGCTAAAATATATATAACATTATTAATGTTGAATTATTCTGAAGTTAAGAAGCTTATTGACTTTTTAGGTTTATCAAAGCCTAATACTTATGAAAGTCTCCGCTTGTTGAAGGAGAAAGGTCTTGTAGTTCTTATTAATACCAGACCCATGACATATCAAGCTACTCCACTTGATATTGGATTGGAGATGTTGTATCAGACTAATTTAGACTTAAAAGAAAAAGCTAAAGAAAAAGCTAAAAAAATCTTTTTAACATTGGATAAAGAAAACTTTATAGAAAAAAATCCAGAGACCTTATGGCATGTTTTCGGTGGGAAGAGCATAGATTATAAAATTAAAGAGATGATTATAGGTGCTAATAAAAGCATATTCTTTGCTTCATCACCCCAATATTTAAAGTATATTGAAAAATTAAATGAAAAGAATATTAAAATGGAAATTATCACTATTTCAAATAATTCTAATATCAAAGATAAATTAAATAAAATATTCAAAGAAAAAAAAGTAGATTATCACATTGTCAATTATAAAGATATGATTAATTCATCACTTACAGCTGTGCCTGAAGATGAATTAATATCCTATAAAGAAGCACTTAATATGTTTGATTATGAGAATATGTTGATGTTGATAGTCGATGACTCTGAGCTCCTATTTATACCACCAGTATCCCAAGATTCCATAGCTGCAATTAATACAAAAAATAAAGCATTTATAATGATAATGAAGATCGAATATATGGCAATAAATCATTAAATTAATTTATTTAAAAAAAAAATTATTTTTTTTATATAATAACCGAGATATTGTTTTGTTGAAAACAGTTCTTTTTTTTATTTAACGCATATCCCATGCACTGCAACCTTTGTGAAGAGATGAGGAGACATTACTGTACTGGGTGGATAGTTTTTCAAATTAGACTGAGCCTCTCTTTGGTTAATTGCTTTTTTGAAGTCTTCTATTGACTCCCATACTGCATAGTTAATGAATACGCTACTGCCTTCTACACCGCGATGGAACTGTGTGGAAATGTAACCCGGTTGTTGTTTAAAAAAAGCCGAGTCTCGTGCCCAACTTTTTAGCAGTTCTTCTGTTTCCTCGGGATCTACATTAAATTTGTTTATTAGAATTACAGGACCACCTTTTCCATTCATTTGCTCAAATACAGTAATATTATCATCCATTTCAACGAATTTAGACATATTTTCCTCCTTTCAGTACATTTTATATTACTGAAGTATTATTTCCAAATTATGCATCTAAAATACTAACTTAGTTTTCCAAAATTTTTTGGCTAAGTCAACAGTTATATCGTTTATATGGTTTTAACGATATTTTTGGATCCTCTTTGTTTCATTTAACTCGTTACAGATAATCATTGTTTTAATTTATAGTTTTCAATGATTTTCTTATTATATTATTATTAACGTACTATTATATAAATTCTACTTATTTACGTACCACAATGTGGATTTGTAAAATAAATATGGATTAAATCCACTATTAACAATATTAAAATGTCCTAAACCCGTGAATTTTTTGTCTTCCGTTTATTTATCCTAAGCAACATTTATGGGAGATAAATCTGATTAAAATCATTAGATTAACAATTTACTCCGCTAAGGATTAATATATCTTTATTATAGGATAATCACCATGATTAGCTTTTATATTATCAATTAAAAGGCTTCTAAGGCTATAAGAGTGATTGTAAGGCTTTATACTAAAAATTAAAATAAATAAATAATTAAATATTATTTTCTATAAAATTAATATCTCCACTTCACAATTTATAAATATTTTAAGATAATATTAATATATATGACTCAGAAATCGTCTGAAGTGGATGATGATCTTAAATCGCGTATTGAGCAAGATAAGGATCTTAAATCGCGTACAGAACTTGAGATTAGAGATAAAAATCGTTTAGAATCATTTGTAGATGGTGTTTTCGCTGTTGCAATTACTCTTTTGGTTTTAGACTTTATAATTCCCGCGTTACCACATACCAATGTAGCTATCCTAACTTACTTGGACAGTTTAAGTTTCAAATTTATAGGATATTTCCTAGCTTTTTTCCTTTTAGCGATATTATTAAATAATCATAATAGACAGTTTAAAAATATAGAATACGCTGATCAGAAACTTTGGTGGCTTAATATAGTATTTTTATCATTTATTGTGCTTGTACCATTCGTTGCTTCAATTTGGACTGAATATGGGGACACAACCGTCGGAGTTTTGTTTTTCCATTTTGATATGCTTATTTCAGGTCTTTTACTATATTTTAACTGGTTTTATGTTCAAAAACATAAATATCTTCTCAAAAAGAATATTACCTCAAGAACAATTACAATTATTCATTATAGAAATCTAGCTATACCCATTGCCTCGATTATTGCCATATTGATTGCTTTTTTCACTCCAATTTTAAGTAATATTGCATATTTATTAATCTTACTAATTATATTTATTACTCCTATTCTAATAAGAAGAAATCATTAAAAGGTTATTATAAAATTATTTTTTTTTAAATTTAAACTCAAATTATAGATCATAAAAGCTAAAATAGATAATTTGACGATCAAAAGCAATATAATACATCCAATACGTATATCAGCTTATTAGAATTAAAAATTAGAGAAACACCAATTTATCTATCAATTAGATTTATGTAATTATAAATTTTACATTATATTTTGCTAATTTTTATATTATAATTTTTTGTGGATTTTAAATTCTAAGATTTTAGTAAATCTTTTTTTTATTATTTTTAGAAGCTATTTTAAATTGTTAAACGGTTTTTGAATCGTTTTTTCTTCCCTTTAACTTTTGGGAATCTTATATTTTAAAAAATTACTTTGTATTGTAAAATTTTTTTTCCAAAAAACAATTTAATAAGCATTATAGAATTTGACGATATTTATATATAACATGTGCCATATTATATAATAAGTTATATATAACAAGTTATATAGTATATTACAAATGGGGGAAATGTGATGTCATTATCCTATGCCATGCTGGGCCTTCTAACTTATGGTCCTATGAATGGTTACAATTTAAAGAAAATATTCGATAAATCCATAGCCCATGTTTGGGCAGCGAGTTTAAGTCAAATTTACAGAGAATTATCCTCTTTAGAAAAAAAAGGATATGTAACTTCAATTATTCAAAAACAGGAGGATGGACCAGATAAAAGAATCTACAGTATTACAGACCCTGGAAGAGACGCATTTCAAGAATGGTTAAAAGATTTTCCAGAACAAACGTCATTCTACCAACGGGATGAATTCATGCTAAGAATATTTTTTGGTTCAAGGTTAGAAAAAAAAGAGATAATAAAAGAATTTGAAAACTTTATTTCACAAAAAAGAGACCATCTACAGATATTAAATGAAATTAAGGATACTTTTAATATTTACAGCAGCGAATTTAAGGTAGAATCAGCAGAAAAAGAAGAACTTTTTTGGAATTTTACCATTAAACAGGGGCAAATGAGCTTAGAAGTTTTAATAAAATGGGCAGAAGAATGTATTAAAGAATTAGAAGAGTATAATTGGAATTATAATAGATTTTATAAAAAAATGAATTAGTATACAATCAGCCAAAGGAGATGTAACTAGTATAATTAACATAAAAAAAGTTTGGGAGGGTTAAATTAGGATGAAAATAATATTCGATGATCACACATATTCATTCGAGATGTTAAGAACCTTATCCTACACTGTAGAAAAAGGTGCAGATATAGGTGAATGTCTAAATACAGGATACAGGATTACGGATGGTGATGATGAAAGCTGGTGCCGAGAATGGTTGAAAACAGCTCAATTCACCGAAAAAATAGCTGAAAAATCATTAACTAATGAGCATAAGGTAAGTGCACGGGAAACTTACCTTCGTGCCAGTAACTATTACCGAATCGCTGAATTCTTTATTCATCAAGATGCTGAGGATCCTCGCATCTTAGAATTAAGTAGTAAAAGCAGTAAATGCTTTCAAAAAGCTGGTGAATTATTCCAACAGAAATTTGAGGTTCTGGAGATACCCTATGAAAATACCACACTACCAGCTTATTTCATAAAAGCCGATAATTCAAAACCCAAACCTACCATTATCATACACCCTGGTCTTGACGGTACAGGAGAAGAATTATATTTCGGTGGAGGAGCCGCCGCTATCCGTCGAGGCTATAATTGTCTCTTGTTTGAAGGTCCTGGTCAAGGTAGGGTTATCAGAGAGCGGGAACTTAAATTCCCTCCCGATTGGGAAGCAGTTGTCACTCCAGTAGTAGATTACCTTATTACTAGAGATGACGTTGATCCTGATCATATTGCTCTTTATGGATTGAGTTTCGGAGGATATCTCGCACCAAGAGCTGCTGCTTTCGAACATCGTATCCATGCTTGCATAGCTAATGGTGGAATCTATGACTTTTTAGAACCTCAGTTAGCTAAGATGCAAATGAACCGTGAACAAGGTTTGAATTGGATTGTTAACAGTCCAGAAGAAGTGGATCAGGTTATTTATGATTTAATGAAAACTGATGCAGAGATTCGTTGGGCGATACAGGATAGTTTGTGGAAGTTCGGATCGGATACTCCTCATGAACTATTTCTAAAAGGATTTAAATACAATCTTAAAGATTGTGTTAAAAAGATACAGTGCCCCATGTTAGTCATTGACTCAGAAAAAGAACAGTTCTTTGCTGGGCAGCCTCAAAAATTATATGATGCTCTTCAATCCCCTAAAAAATTTATGCTCTTTACTGTGGAAGAATCAGCTGAAGAACATTGTCAAGCAGGAGCCAGTAGTTTATCTAATCAGAAAATTTATGATTGGTTGGACAATATTTTTGGTATATAATTAATAAGAAGATTCAACAGGAAGAATTAAAAATAAAAAAAAATAGTTTAAGGAGGGTTATTTAAGATGAAAATAATATTCGACGAACCAATATACTCATTAGAGATGTTGCGGACCTTGTCTCACACCGCTTATAATGGAGCGGATATAGGGGAATGTCTCAGTACCGGTTATAAGATAAAGGAGGGTGATGATGAAAACTGGTACCGAGAATGGTTGAAAACAGCTCAATTCACCGAAAAAATAGCTGAAAAATCATTAACTAATGAGCATAAGGTAAGTGCACGGGAAGCTTACCTTCGCGCCAGTAACTATTATCGTACTGCTGAATTCTTCATACATCAGGATCCTGATGACCCTCGCATCCTAGAATTAAGCAGTAAAAGTCGTAAATGCTTTCAAAAAGCTGGTGAATTATTTCAACCGAAATTTGAGGTTCTGGAGATACCCTACGAAAATACTACATTGCCAGCTTACTTCATAAAAGCTGATGATTCTTCACAACCACGACCTACTATTATTTTACACACTGGTTATGATGGAACAGGAGAAGAAATGTATTTTGATGGGGGTGCTGCCGCTGTTCGTCGCGGTTATAATTGTCTCATTTTTGAGGGTCCTGGTCAAGGCAGGGTTATACGTGAGCAGAAAATACAATTCCGACCGGATTGGGAAGCTGCTATCACACCGGTAGTGGATTATTTACTTACCAGGAATGAAGTTGATCCTGATCGAATTGCTCTTTATGGATTCAGTTTCGGTGGATATCTAGCACCAAGGGCAGTGGCTTTTGAACATCGTATCCAAGTTTGCATAGCTAATGGTGGAATCTATGATTATTTAGAACCCCAATTCGCTAGTATGCAATTGAATCGGGAGCAGGGTATGAATTCTATTCTTAACAGTCCAGAAGAGGTTGATAAGATAGTCTATGATATAATGAAGACTAATTCACAGATTCGTTGGGCGATGATGGATGGAATGTGGAAGTTTGGTGCGGAAACTCCTCATGAACTTTTTCTAAAGGAATCGGAATACAATCTTATAGATTGTGTTAATCAGATACAATGTCAAATGTTAATTGTTGATTCAGAAAAAGATCAATTCTTCGCAGGACAAGCTAAAAAATTATATGATGCCCTTCAGTCACCTAAAAAATTTATGCTCTTTACTGTGGAAGAATCTGCCGAAGAACATTGTCAGTATGGAGCATCTAGTCTATCTCATCAGAAGATTTATGATTGGTTGGATAAGGTTTTTGAAATTTAATTTTAAATATTTCAATTTTTTTTAATAAAATATATTTTTTTTTAGGAGCTTTTTTTAATTTATTAATGTTGTGAATTATCTACCTTAAAATTTTATAAATTTGAGGAAAACTATTTTTTTTCCATTTACTCATTGTTATTAAATAGTTAATTAATCATATTATATTAAATTTTGATCTAATTTTGAATAAATTTGTGAAATACCTCATTATCCTTAATTAGGGTATCCTCGAAACATTATATATTCCAGTTAAAATGTTGATATTTGGTTTCATACCTTACTTACAGGCACAAATTATGCTTTTAATAGGAATTAAACTTAAAGAAGGGTTAATTACTACTAAAAAGATTTACTATTAAGATTAAATTCAAGAAAAAAATTTTGGAATTGATTGATTCTTTTTTCTATATATTTTTACTTGATGCTTGCTATTACTTCACCTGGATTGGGGTTGGTTTTAAATTAGTTAATTAAATCCTTTATTAACTTGGTTTAAGTATGGTTGATCGCTAGGGAAATATTCAATATCTGCTGCATCTAACAGTTCATTTATAATTAAACCTGTAGGTTGCATAATATTTCCTACTGTTTTATTAGTATAACAAAAATAGAATAAAAGATAAAAAAAAATAAAGTATCATATTTGTTTAATCATAAAATAACAAAATATAAGTATAATATAAACATTGTATAAGTATGGAGAATTTGAAGATAAAATTTGATATAATAACTGATACGATTCTTAGTTTAATAAATGCTAAAAAATTATGCGAGGATTCATTATGAAACCTGACAAGTTAGAAACAGAGTTTTATAATTATTTAGTAAAAACAGTAACTGCAACCGGAAACAGTGGCCACATTTTAGTTCCTAAAGAATGGGTTGGAAAGAAAGTTAAAATACTTTTAGTTGAACCATTGGGTGAATAAAAATGTTTACATTTCAGGATATAATGATAAGAGGCGTTTTTAAATGTAAATGTGGGACCGAAATGGAAATGACGGTTATCCAACAGTACTTCTGTCCACAATGTAAATCTATTATTGACACGCCAGAAACCAAGCAATATCTTAAAAAATTTAAAGAATTAGGTATTGAAATTGTAGATAATGATTTCATCCCACCAGAAATGTTAGTTTTAGAAGATAATTCTAATGATAGATCTTATCTCTGTAAAAGAGTAAAAGGTCAAGTAATAGTACATGAAATAAAAGCACCCAATCTTAATGAAAAATCTTATTCACTAGAAGTGAAAAAGCCAGAACATCATCATTTTTGGTTAGATCTGATTTTTTATATGCAACTACGTAAATCATGTGAAAGGATGTCCAAATAAGAGATTAATTTAAAATAAACATTATTTTTGAAATTATATGGTTTTCTAGATTGATTTTTTAATAGCAAATAACTAATCTTTTTACGATATTATTTGTATTATTGAATTAAAAAAAAAATATGTATTTAAGATTATTTTACTGGATATTATCATCTTCCGCCAGTTAATATGGTTACTAATCCGCCTATGATTAATATTATTGCTGCTAACCATGCGTAGATATAGATAAATGCTGGAATTACTATGATGATGATTGCGATTATAATACCAATGATTAACATCGCACCACCACTTAATTGTGGAGTTTCCATATTTTTTCACCTCCCCCATAATATTTAAATCCACTATTACTACTAATATCAACTTAGTACAGTATATATTTATCGTTTTATAAATCAGACTATCATAAAAAAGGGCTGTGAATATATAATACGGAAAGCATGATTAAATCAAAAAAAATTAAAAACAGCTAATTAGAGTAAAAAAAATAATAATTATTTAATAGAGGTTTTCTAATATCCTCTATTTCATGATTCTATGACTCCATCTCTAATTTTCAGTATTCTAGTATTCTTAGTGGTTTCCTTATCATGAGTAACCATTATCACCGTAGTTCCCTCCTGGTTAACTTCGTGTAATAAATTTATTATATTATCACTGGCTTCCGAGTCCAGGTTTCCAGTGGGTTCATCCGCTAAAATAAATTTAGGATGATTAACCAGTGCTCGTGCAACGGCAACTCTTTGTCTCTCCCCTCCACTGAGTTTTGCTGGTAAATAATTCATTCGATGATCTAAGCCAACTATTTCCAAGCAATCCTCGGCTCTTTTAATTCTACTTTTTTTATCCATTTTTTTAGCGCCCGTTAAATTCCTCATGGGGAATTCCACATTATCACGCACAGTTAAAGAGGGTAACAGGTTAAAAGTTTGGAAGATGAATCCAATCTTTTCAGCCCGCATTGTAGTGAGTTCCTTTTCAGTCATAGTTGATATTTTCTTATCATCAATGAATAAGTCACCTTTAGTGGGTGTATCTAAACCTCCAATTAAATTTAGTAGAGTTGATTTACCACTACCTGAAGGTCCCATTATACTGATAAATTCACCTTCATTTACGGTTATATTTAATCCTCGTAGTGCATTAACTTGGATGCCTTCACCCATGTTATAAGTTTTCCATAAGTTTATTCCATTAACTAAATTCATTTTTTTTAAAACCTCATTTATATATTTATTATTCGTATCTTAAAGCTTCAATAGGACTAATACGCATTGCTTGATAAGCTGGAATTAATCCACTGAATGATCCAATAAATAATACAACTATGGCCACCTCTAATAATATAGAAAGTGGTATTGAGTATATGTAACCAAGTGCACCGCCACCAGCGAGATATATAAATAAATCATAAAGAGGAATTATGAGTATTATACCAATTATTCCACCTAAAACGCTTATGATTAATGATTCATAGAATATTAATAATAATATTCTTCTTCTACTGGTTCCTAACGCTCTCATGGTACCTATTTCTCTAGTTTTCTCTTTAACTGACATCATCATAACTACCATGATCAAAATCGCGGATACAATGATTACCATGGCAATGATCATGTCTAAAAATATGAATGTGCCACTTTCAGTCGAACTTAACGATTGCAATGCATCTTTCTGTGTATAAACAACATATGTGTTATTACCATAATTATTTTGTAGAGTGTTCTGTGCATTGCCTAGTGAAACTCCATTATTTGGAGTTATTATATCTGCAGTAACTAAATCTGGTCTTTGAGCGAAATTCTGAACAAAAGGGAGGGCTGCTATTACACTTTCATCTTGAAGGCTAGTTGTTCCTATTCCCTGCTTTGCCAACACACCAACTACCTTAAACTGCTCATTTTTAACTGTGAATGTATCACCAACTGTGACATTATAATCTTTCGCAGCTTGATAACCTAAAATAACACTATTATTACTTTGACCTACTAAAGAATCCGTTCCAGTTACTTGGGTACTATTAATAAATGCCTGCTCACTACCGGGATTTAAACCCATCAAAAATGTAGTTGTTGTACTATTGTGAGGAAGAGCAGCTAATATTATTGCACTGCTCTTATCAGGATTCACTACACTATCAGCTAACACTTGATTACTTACATTCTCTGGTATATTACTACCTGATGGCGGATAACCGGTACCATTTGTTTCAAAAACGAGTTTGCCAGCTATACTATTTGCATCTACTTGGATAGCGTCCGTTATCTCATAAGTAATGAAACTTATCACACCAATAAGTAGAACACATGTCATTACCCCAATAATAACCATGATAGTCCTGCTTTTTTTAGAAGTTAAATCTTTAAAAGCTATATCAAACATTATAAAATGACTCTCCCATAAAATTTATACATTTTTAATCTATATTTAGTTCATATTTTTACTATTATCATTAAATATAAAAATGTTATTTAAATTTTTGAGATAACTAACGCTAATCCAACTTAATTTTATAAAAAAAAATTATTTAAAAAAATTAAAAGATAATAATTAATATTTAATCAGTATATAACTTTCTCTTCTCAGTTGACATTTTCTTAAAGGTTTCTTCAGCTTTTTCTGCTGTTACTGGTATTCTTTCACAGTTTTTTTCTATAATTACTCCACTGTTAACTAATTTATTATACCTTTCTTTTCTAACTTTCTTTTGTGGGTGACATATTAGTTGACATAAACTACAATTATATTCAATTTTATAACCGGGGAAAAATGGATGGAAGAATCCTCCTTCAATTCCGTTTAATTTATTTCTTTGAAATTGAGCGGGAATTGCCTTTTTTTGGTATATTTCAATTAATTCTGAGTCTTCATCGGGGATTTTAAATCTTCCTGGTGACCAGGTGAACCATTTCCCACCTTTATAACCCGTACTACCGGTGCAAACATATCCACATCTCATAGGATGGGCTTTTTTAGCAGCAATATATGTATCTTTATCAATCTGTTCTACATCTTCTTCATCTATCATGTAATCGGCTAGGCAAACTGCTAAGCATAATTTACATTGATCACAGTAGTTATCTTCTAATGGTAATGATTTTGTAGGTTGTAATTTAGCATCGGTTACTACACTGGCAAGGGCAATACTGGAACCGTATTCTTTGGTAATTATCAATCCAGAATATCCCATATGACCTATACCACCCCTTACAGCTAGAAACTTATGAGATAATGGAGGTACTCTGTACTCCGGTGGAGATTCTTTTCTATATACAAAATTGGAATGAACCGGCTCTGCACGGTAACCAATTTGATTAATTAATCCTGATATTTCAAGAGCAATTCCATTTGCAAGGGTTGTAGCTCTTACTTTTTGTTTTTCAAGTTCTTTATGATTTTCTTTCGATAGAAATTTATTTATATTCTCATTTAAATCTTCTTCTTCATTGAAAGGAACCGCAAAAGTTACTGCAGAATTCGCTCCTTCTAAAATATAATCTAAATCAGTTGTATAATGCCAGTCCTTCAATGTTTCCTTGGTTGTAATCGATACATGACTTGCTCCAAGCGTTTTAGCCATGTCTTTTACAATTTCAGTCAATTTAATATCTTGCTCGTCCATAAAATTACCTCAAAATAGTTCCTTAAAATTATTATACAGTGAATATTATCTTTACGCTTTATTTTTACTTAATATACAAAAAAAATAAAATTAAATTTTAGTTAAAAACCTTTTTTTGAATTCATAAATAGTATAAAATACTGTTTTTTTAAGTCAGTATCAATGATAAGCCGAATACTATGGAAATTATCATAAATATTGGTGGTAATATTTTCTCGAAAACGTCTTGACCAATTCTCTCAAATAATCTAGGTCCAATCAATGCACCACATACTGCTCCACTTCCCAGTAATAAAGTTAAAGTCAAGTCAAACCTTCCTAATACGAGATAACCCGCGACACCAGCAACAGAGTTAAACACAAGTACAAATACGGTGGTTCCTACAACTATTACTGCAGGTAAGCCCAAACTATATAAACCAGCAGTGACGGGTGGTGTTCCGCTTAATCCGAATACACCAGCTAGTATACCTGATAAGACTCCGAAAAAAGAAGCGATAATTCTTCTAGTTCCAGTTAGTTTTAATGATTCTTTAACTTCAGTTTTATCATCTTTCTGTTTTTTACGTCCCTGTAATGCTCTTCTTAACATCGGGATAATCATTATTAATAATAATACACCCAATGCTTTCTTTAAAATATCACCGGGAATTTGATTAGCAAAATAAGCACCTATTAATGTACCAAGTATTCCTCCTACTCCTAAAATTACACCAGTGCGTACATCTACATGTCCCAGGCGATGATGACCCAAGGCTCCAACTGCGGTGGTGGGTAAAACGGTTGCAAGTGATGTGGCGACAGCTACTTGAGGGGCTATACCGAAGAATAAGGTTAAAACAGGTACATATAAGGCTCCGCCACCACCACCGAGGGTGGTTACTAGGAGCCCTATAAGAAACCCTACAAAAGGTAGCAGAATTAAGTTAATATCAATCATTATCTAATTAACTCTTTAATTCTCTCATTAGGTTTATCATTAAATAATCCACCATGATAAGTTATTATATTTACTATATCATAATCCTTGAACTTTTTAAGTGAATTATTAGCATCATTCGCCTCATCCTCACTCATCATATCCTTATTCGGTCCCACTAACTGCTTATCAATAATATTCATGGTATCCCCAACTATGAGTGTTTTACTCATTTGATGATACAAGCAAACGTGTCCAGGAGTATGACCTGGTGTGTGAATTACAGTAATTCCACCACAATAAGGTAATACTTCACCATCACTTATCGTCTGGTTAACTTTTACACTGGAGTTTTCAAACATATCTAATATTTTTAACCGCTCATCATCAGGTAAAGCATTAATTCTCTTCATGAATTGAGGATTCAATCTAACTATTTTTTTTTCACCTTGAATATATGGTTTATCATCTTCATGAGCAAGCACTATTACCTCTGGTTTTTCACTTAAGATACCTTTAATTCCTCCAATATGGTCAATATCTTGATGAGTGACTATTATTTTATTTAACCTATCAAATGATACACCTGCTTCGATCATGGCATTTTTAAGTTGTAGTAAATAACCGGGTATTCCCGCATCAACTAGTATAACATTATCCTCATCCCACATGAGGGTTGGATAAATTAATCGTTCGCTTCCCATTAAATTCATGGGTAATTCTAACCTTTCGATATTATCAGCTATTTTCATATTAATTTCAACTCCTTTATTAGATAAATTTCAAAAAAATTTTATTAATACTTATTTATCTTGTTGTTCCAAGAATTTCTTTCTTTTCTTTAATCTTAAACCTACTGCTTCTATTTTAACTTGGAAGTCCTCTTCCATGTCAATGGACACTTCTTTTAAACTTTTGGGTATATTAATTTTTTGAGGGCATAATTCTATGCATTTCCCACATTCATTACATAAACCTGCATAGGATGGATTATCACTCATAGCGCCACCTAAAACAGTTAAATACAGGTAATCAGGCACCTTATTATTATACATATGTTTTTGGTTGTATAAGGTGAAGCATTGAGGTATATCCACATTCTGGGGGCAGGGTAGGCAATAACCACATGTAGTGCAATTCACTTTTAACTCATCTTCATAAACTTGTTTAACTTGACGGTATAGCTTCAACTCATCCAATGTTAGGATATCTGGTGGAGTTTCATTAGCTACGTTTATATTCTCTTTAACCTCATCTAATGTTCCCATACCCGAGAGTACACAAGTGACTTCACTGTGGTTGAATACCCATCTTAAAGCCCATTCCACGGGGGTTCTTTTCACTGGTGATGATTCCCAAATCCGTTTAGCCTCCACTGGCGGCTCACCAGCGAGTATTCCACCCTTTAAAGGACCCATCACTAATACGGTTATACCCTGGTTGGCTGCATAATGTAAACCATCCGTTCCTGCTTGACTATTCTCATCTAAGAAGTTTAGTTGAATTAGACAAGCATCCCAATTGTAGCTATCCACTATTTTCTTAAAAGCTTCTTTACTATCATGGAATGAGAATCCAATATATTTAATTTTACCAATATCTCTTTTAGACTCTAAAAATTCTAGGATACCTAATTCTCTAAGTCGGAGGAAGCTTCCCCATGATAAGTTATGAATAAGGTAATAATCAATACAATCTGTCTGTAATTTACGTAATTGTGATTCGAAATACTTCTCAACATCTTTAATCTTTTCAATAGACCAAGCGGGTACTTTAGTGCAGAGTTTGACTTTATCTCGATAATCATCAGTGAGTATTTCTCCAAGGAATGATTCACTACATCCTTCATGATATAGTAGCGCCGTATCTATAAAATTCACTCCATGATCAATCGCATAATAGATCATCTCTGTGGAAATAGTTTTATCAATTTTTCCATCTATTAGAGGTAGTCTCATGGCTCCGAATCCTAAAGCGGATATTAATTCACCATTACTTGTTTTTCTCATTTGCATAAAATTAAATTCACCTCTAATATTTTTAAGTTTTATTTTTATTGTAAGGTTTAACGAATTGTGCCATTATTAAACCAAAAATTAAAAGTAACGCCATTAAATAAAACGAGTTTAATAAGCCACCCAGTAATTTTTCAACACTTAAAGCATTAGAAACACCCATTAATAATATAATTCCAAATATAGCGGTACCAACAGAAGTGTTAAGATTACTATTAGTACTCCTAATTGCGGAAGCATCAGGTTGTTTATCATGACTAATCTGGGAAAACGCTAGGTTAGAACCATGCGGAGCTATAACTCCCACACCTAATCCAATTAATGCTATACCAATTAAAATCTCTAGGAAACTTGGATGTGAACTGAAAACACTGATTAGATAAATACTGCC
>JACWMK010000036.1 GCA_015661405.1 Methanobacterium sp. | reverse complement strand
AACCAGTGCTATGAACCTCAACTATTAATGGGATTTTCCACTCTTTGCACAATTCCATAACCCCGTATCCATCGGGATATATTTGATGGGTGTGTATTAAATCTGGTTTTTTAATATTGTTTAAAATATATTTTGAGACTGATCGGCGGTAAAATTCTCCGATAAATCTGTAAAAGATTTTTTTAGGTAGTAAATAAAGGAATCGGGGATGATGGACTGTTCCTTCATCTGAATATTCAATTAATGGTATTTTACTGAATTCATTGTAGGGTAAATATCTGATGGGGGGTGAGAATGGTAGGGGTGCTATTACCTCTATTTCAATCTCATTCAAACGGGAAATTGCTAGGTTAGCATATTTATTCCAGGGTGTCCATAAATGATATTTGTTAGGGTAGTGTACAGATACCATCAGAGAACGTATTTTCATGATAAGTCTATTCCTTTAATTAATTTAATAATTAGTTTAGGATTAAAATAATGCTTTGGTTATTAAATTAGTTATTTTAAACTAATTTTCTTTCTTGTAAATTCATGTAAAAAAAAAATTTTTTTAGTAAATGATTAAGTTTTAGACCATAAATGGAAAATTAATATAAAATAGCTTATTTTTATTTTGAAATTCCAGTTTTACACTGGTCTAAATTTGTTTTTAATTTATATACAATATCTATACGGTCGTAATGGGATTTGACGTATTCTCTACCTTGTTTACCCATGGTTTCTAGTTTTTGAGGATTGTTTAATAGAGTGATTATTGCTTTGGCTATTGCATTGGATGAATCTTTGGTAATAATTCCTGCTTTTGATTTTCGAGCTAATTCAACTATTTCTCCCATTCCACTGGCTAGGAATGGTAATTCACATGCCATATACTCGTAAACTTTAACTGGTACCATATATTCTAGTGATTTTAATTTTTTCATGGGGGCTATTCCAATAAGTGATTCTGAAAGTAATTCAGGTATCTTTGCACGGGGGATTAAACCTTTGAATTCTATTATATCTTCTAGAGCCTGTTTTTGGACTATATTTTCTAATTCTTCTTTTTTTTCTCCATCTCCGACTATTAAGAGTTTTACATCGATTTTTTTAGTTACTATTTTCATTGCTTGAATGTATTTTTCAAGGTCTTGGGCATGGCCAATGTTGCCTAAAAATATTATTTGATTTTTTTTGGAAACTTTATGATGATAAAATGTTTCTGTATCTGCTCCATTGGGAATTAAAATTATTTTTGAATCTTTGATATTGTAATTATTTGATATACGTCGTGCAAGTACTTTGGTGGTTGCTCCTACTAGATCTGCATTATTATAACATATTTTTTCAAATTTTCTGGCAATTTTTTCTAATGTACTTGCTTTTTTTAGGAAGCCTAGTGAAATTGATGCATCGATCCATGAATCTCTTGAATCTATAATCCATTTTTTTTTCAATATCTTTTTAGAAATAATTCCTGGAATTGCAGTGAAAACCGGTGGATTTGAAGTGATGATTAAATCATAATTTTTTGAATATATTATAGCCCATAAAGAAGCATGTAATGGAAATATCAAATAATAAAGCATTCTACTTAAAAATCCAGGATTTTTAGCCCCTTGTTGCCATCCCCATAAGTTTAAGACTTTAACTCCTTCAATTTCTCTTGATCTACGGATGTTACGTGTTTTTTTGAATGTTTTTTTGGGAAATATAGGGTGAGGTGCAAAAACTATAGTGTCTAATCCAAATTCACTTAAAAATTTAGATATTTCATATATCCGTGATGCATTGGCAATATTTTCAGGTGGAAAATGTTGAGATATAATTAATATTTGATTCTTATCGTGTTCTCTCATAATTAATTACAACTCAATTTTTTAATAATTCATCTATTAAATAGCATCACAAGGTGAAAAAATTTTTAAAGAGGAAGTAAATTTATTTGAACAATGTTCCTCTAATGTAATGATTCATTTAAATCTTCTATAAGTAGGTCGGCACCGACCTTATAAATAGTTATCTAAAAAAAATTTTTAAGTTAAATTAAACATATACTTTTATGATTCATGAATAAAAAAAAATGAGATGATTAACATTTCTAAATAAGGAAAATTAGGAAGTTTAAAATAAAAATAATGTATGATATTTGATAAGTATAGGAAAAATTTGAAATTTAAAAAAAGAATTAATAATGCTTTAATACTATATTATGAATGGTTGATGCATTGCATGCTGTTTTTAATGAAGTTTTCTAGGGCTTCTTTATAGTTAATGTGGGTTCGTCCTTCGTATCTTTCGATTGTGATGGCGTATATGAATGCGTATATGGTGAAGCCGAATATTTTGTAATCTATTTTTTGATTTGGAATATTTTTTTCGATGTATTCACCTATAGAGTCGACCGCATTTTTCATGACTGGTTCGAGTATTTCATTTGGTTCGTTTACTGATAAATATAAAAATTCGAAATTATTCCACATTACTGTGGCTAGATTTTTAATATAATTCTCTAAAAATTCAGTGTTTGTATTAAATTTTTTATCGGAAAATACTGATTCTTTGAGTTCGTTTGTAAATTTTTCAGAATTTCGTGTTAGAATTAGGTTATAAAGATTTTTTTTAGTTTTGAATTTACGGAATAAAGTTTTTTCATTAAATCCTGCTTTGTCTGCTATGGCTATGGCTGTAGTTCCGGTGTATCCTTTTTTAGCGAATAATTCTAAAGCGGCATCTAAAAATTTACGTTCAGTTTCATCTATCATTTATAATCACTTTCATTTAAACAAAAATTTTTATTTTCACCCTTTTTTTAGTTGGGGTAGAATTAATTTTTTTTTAATCTATTCTAGTAAAGATTAAAAATTATAAAGGTTATTAGACGTTAAATTGTATTTTAAAGCTTTTTTTTATGAGAACTTTAGTTAATTTAATTATATTAAAAAAAAAATATTTGTGTTCTGAATTGAGCTAAGGGTAATTTTAAGTTTAATTTGATTTGTTTTGTTTTTTTAGTTGTTTGGGTTTTCATATTTGTTCGTTTTTATTGTTATTCATATTATATTGTGTTTTTAGGGATTTATTTACTGTTTAAGTGGGGATTTAATTCTATTATTAATAACATAGTTTATAATTCGGTTTTACATAATGTTTTTACTGTTTTTGTTGTATTAAAGCATAGCATTAGATTATCTATGAATTTTTGTAATGTCTCTTCATACGTAATATCATCAATACGACCTTGATATTTATCAAGATCAATTGAGTATACAAATATACCTATGGTCAGTCCTAGGACGTTAGGATCTACTTTAATATTTGGAATGTTATTTTTAATTAATTCGCTTATAAAATAATTAACTTCAGCGAGTATAAAATCATATTGTACATTGTCTTCATTGACTAATAAAATAAAAATTTCAATGTGATCTAATCTAATCTTGGCTAATGTTCTAACAAATGCTTCTAAAAAATCTGTAGGATCCTTATATTTCTGATCTAAATTTTGTAATGAAAAATATGCATATTCAAGTTTTTTACTACCATAACCGATTATTTCTTTATAAAGATTTTTTTTACTTCCAAATTTTCTGAATATCGTTGTTTCTGTGAAACCTGCCGTTTTGGATATTCTTCGGGTGGTAGTGGCATCGTATCCTTTTTTAGCAAATTCTTTTAAAGCAGCATCTAAAATTATCTGCTCAGTGTTATTCGTCATAATATAACATCTTTCATTTTTTAGTTCTTTATATTTAAAAAAAATCTTGTAAATCTCCATTATAGGATGAGATTTAATGATTAATCATACAATACAAGATATCTATGAAGTTTTCTATAATCTGTTCTTCATCACCAAATGTTGCGGTGCGTCCGTGATATTTCTCAAGATTGAGCACATATACAAAGGTAGTTATGGTATTTCCATATGTTCTATAATCGATTTTTTGGTTTGGCAAATTTTTTTGTATATATTCAGTTACAGTGTCGGTAACTTCTGTTTGAAATGATTCACCTATTGGATTTTCTTCAGTGATTGTTAAATGTAATAATTCAAAGTTATCATGAGCAAATTTAAGAATATTTTGGAGGTAAGTTTCTAAGAAATCACGTGGATTTTCATATTTCTTATCTATAAATAAGTTTTTATGGGCATCTTCTTGCATTTTTTTTATACCGTGAATCATGACTTGATCAAAAAGATTTTTTTTAGTTTTAAATATCCTGAATAATGTCATTTCTGAATAACCTGATTCTTCGGCTAAAGTTATGGTTGTGGATGCATCGTATCCTTTTTTAGCGAATAGTTTTAAGGCAGAGTCTAAAATTTTCTGCTCAGTTTTATCAGTCATAATCATAACCATCTTAAATTAACTTATATTTTTTTTAATATATTAATGGAAGAAATAAATTGTATAAACCCTTTTTTTATACTCATTAATTTTTTAAAGGTTTTGAAAATTCCTTAATTAACATTTTATAATATTATATACATATTATTTATTACTTATATTCTAGATAAATTTATAGAAAAAATAAAAAAATTTATACTTATTAAATAATTACTAAATTTAAGAGTTTATAAAAGTTTATAAAATTAAATTTTTATTCTTACTAATTTTTATGGTTTTATGGTGTGTTTGGTATACATTGTATACTGTTTTTTATGAATTTTTCAATAGCATCATCATAGTTAATGTACGTGCGTCCTTGAAATCTCTCAACATTTATAGCATATATAAATGCATGAATGGTGATGCCGAATATTCTGTAATCTATTTTTTGATTAGGAATATTTTTTTCTAAATATTCACCTACAAAATTAGTAGTATTCTCCATAGTAGGTTCAAGTTTTTCATTTGGTTCATTGATGGATAAATTAAAAAACTCGAAATTATCCCAATATACTTTAGTAGCATTTTTAATGTAATGCTCTAAAAAGTCAAGTGGTGTTTCAAATTTTTTATCAACAAATACAAATTCACTAAGTTCTTGCATAAACTTCTCAGCATTTTGTGCTAAAACCATGTCATATAAATTTTTTTTAGTTTTAAATTTACGGAATAAAGTTTTTTCATTAAAACCTGCTTCATCCGCTATAGCTATAGCTGTAGTATCTGTATATCCTTTTTTAGCGAATAGTTTCAAAGCGGCATCTAAAAATTTACTTTCTGTTTCATCAATCATAAAAATCACTTATTAAATTAAAAAAATTTATTCCTCATTTTCTTTAAGAGAAAATTAAATTTTTTTATAAATTAGAGTAGTTAATATAATTAATTTATTATTTTTTTATTATATATGTTTACTCTACTCGTTTTTTTGTGTTTTTCCTTATTTATATTTTTTTTTATATTTTGATGAAGTTAACACTTTTTTAGACTTATTGAATAACCCAGCTTAGTGGAAAAGTAATATAAAAGAATAATAAATTGTGTAGATTACTCCAGTCCATGCAAACAGAATAATATTTTTTTATTTTGAACTAATAAAAATAGAAAATGATTAACTGAATGATTTAGATTTTAATTATGAATATTAGATATAAAAGAAGAAGAATTATAATAATTAGTATTATACTAATTAAACTCTTTCTTTCTCGTCTTTTTTTCCTAGAATAATCTTGTATTGCTTCTCCTTTATTATTCTCATCCAAATCATCTTCCATCACAGATATCACTTTTATATATGTTATGATTAATTTCCACTATTTTAATTATTAAATATTGAATTAAAACTTCTATTTAAATTCAGTTAATTTTTAATTAAATTTAATATGATCCAGTTTTTTTAAAGTTAACCCATTGATTCCTTTTTTCTTCCTTGTTAACGAAATATCCTTCATAAAAATAACGTAAAACATCTGAATAAACTCTAAATATCTCATTAACATAACCATGTGCAACAGAATCAGCATCAATTGTATCAATATAATTCAATATTTTATTTTTTTGATTAGAATCAAGCTTATTGTTCTTATTTATAGAAACCCAGCAATCCTCTATAAAATCAATAATTTCTTTTTCAAAATCATCTGAATCTTCCTTATTATAATTCTCATCATCACTCATTTTTATAAACACACCTTTTAAATCTCTAATTAGTAATTAATAAAAGTCATCAACTATAAACTTTCACTATTTTTTTTTAGAATATTTATTTTGTAAAAAAAATCAATCATATATATTATTAAATTTAACAGAAAAATAGAGTTAACTTTACATTTGAACTATTATAATTTATTCAAATTTAATATAAATTTTTAAAATAAATAATCGGATCTAATAAAAAACATTTTGAAGGAGAAAATAATAAAATGGATGCTTGGAAGAACCCATCAATTGTTGATAATTTTTTAACGAATACCAGAAAATCTTTACCTTTAGTGGATGAACAGTTTGATATATTACTCCGGTTAATTAAAAAATCACAAACTGAAGTTAGTAACTTTATTGACCTTGGTTGTGGTGATGGAATTCTTGCAAATACCATATTAACTCAATATCCTAATGCTCATGGATTATTACTTGATTATTCTCCTAGCATGATTGACGCTGCAAAAGATCGGATGAGTGCTTTCCAAAATCAGAGTATTATTCATACTGACTTATCCAAAAGTAATTGGCAAGATAACATTACAAATAAACCGGAAGTGGTTGTAAGTGGATATGCTATTCATCATCTTAAAAATAGTAGGAAATATGAATTATTTGAAGAGATATTTGAAATCTTGAAACCTGGTGGAATATTCGTAAATATAGATCACGTGGCGAGTTTAACTAAATTTGGTAATTCTCTTTTCAATGATCTAACTGTCGATGCCCGTTACGCTAAATTGAAGGAAGAAGGTAAAGAGAGAAGTAAAATTGATTTAATGAGTGAATATGTGAATCGTCCAGACCAATATGACAACATACTTTTACCTGTTACAATGCAGTGTGATTGGTTGAAGGAAATAGGATTTAATGATGTTGATTGTTATTTCAAATTTTTTGAATTAGCTATTTATGCAGGAATTATAAGTAAATAAAAAAAAATAAAAAATTTAGAACCCCTTATAATAATTCTATTTTTTTTTTAATAGGTAGTTTCTAATTCTACTTAGCGGTTGCTTCTGCTCTTACTGGTTGAGCTTGAGAGGGTTTAATAGTCCCGTTTTTACTAGTAATTTCCTGGAGCATGTCTTAGAAAGGGTAATCTTAAAGAGTTACAATAATAGTTAACCCGCTAATTTATGCTTTTTTGATCTTTGGGATAAAACTCCATACAAAAAAAGATTAAATTAATTAACTTAATTAACCAAATTATATTATATGGGTATACTTCAAAGCATATTTAATGGATTAGTTGGTGCTGCAGCTTTATTAGTATGGGGAATTATCCTTATCATAGTTATTGCTGTAATAATATTATTGTTAGTTAAGTTCAGAAACCGCTTACAAAAGAAATCAAGATAACATAATAAAACAATTTTAAAACTTAACTCTTATTTTTTATTTATGATTAATTAACCAATCAATTATAGTTAGAATAATTTTAATATTCATCCAACTTACAATTTGATAAAGGAAATTTTTTTTTAAATATTAAAAAAATTAATACTTAGCTTGTTTCGGTTTTAATTATTTTTTTTAGAGAACGGAGTTTTATATTAATTTTTTTTGGATAGGAAAGGATTTATTTCACTTAAAACAAATTAATAATTATATGAAATCCGTTTTTTATAGTAAATTGACTGCTAATTTTTTTGGTTTATTTAAAGATAATTTAAATTCATCTGTGATATCTTTCTTTTCTTTAATGCTGCTTACAGGTATCTTATTATTTATTCTATACAATATTTTACCTTTATTAAATAATAATGGTCTTTCACTTCTAGATAAAAGTGTTTCTATTATTTTATTATTTTCTTTTGTATATAGTGGATTACATTGTGTGGGTTACTTGGATCATCTTTTAAAGTCTTTAACCTTGTATAGTAAAAAATTCCTGGGAGAGAAGTTTAAATTAACTGGTAAAGCACCGTCTGTAGCTATTATAATTCCCACTCTTAATGAAGATCCGGATATGGTTAAGGAGACTATTTTGAAGGCTAAAAATGTTGATTATGATAATTTCCAGGTTATTTTAATGGACAGTTCCACTGATGATATTATCCGTGGAGAAACGGCTGAAATGTGTAACAGTCTTAGTATTAATTATATGTTTCGGGATACGCTTAGGGGTTTTAAGGCAGGGTCTATTAATGATACTATTAAAAATTTGAATAAGGATTTTAAGTATGTATTGATTTTGGATTCTGATCATAGGCTTAAACGATCTGTTTTCCAGGATTTGATTCCTATTATGGAAAATGATTCATCTTTAACTTTTATTCAGACACCTCAATATTTTGAAATGCCCGATAAGGATCGTTTGGCTTTGGCTTACTCTTTTCAGCAGCATGTTTTTTATAAACATATCTGCCGTGGATTATGTGTTAATGGAACCTCCTATATTTGCGGAACTAATGTTCTTATAAAGTTGGATGACCTCAATAAAATCGGTGGAATGGATGAAGACTGTATAACTGAGGATATAGCAACTTCATTCATTTTCCATACTTATGGTTATAAATCTATTTATATTGACACTGTTTATGCGGTTGGATTGCCTCCACCATCATTATCCGCTTATTATAATCAGCAGATGAGGTGGTCTTATGGAACGTTTCAGAATACTAAGAAAGTGTTGGGTAAATTATTTAGTGAACCGAATAGTTTGAAGTCTGTGCAGTGGTGGGAGTATATTGTTTTGATTGGTACTTGGTATTTTATTGGATTGGCTACTTTAATTTGGCTCATGTATCCAGTAGCTGTATTGTTATTTAATTTAAAACCAGTTTTTTTAAGTTTTTTAAATGTTCCTCTTTATGTTTTTTTAGTAATGGTTCTCACTCAAACTTTAACTAGTAGGGGTGAAAGAGGATATCCGCTTAAAGAACTTTTACTTTCACAATCTCTGTTTCTGAGCCTTTTCCCGGTTTATATTCGTGCTTTTATTTATGGTTTGTTTAATAGAAAGTTAAGTTTCAAGGTAACGCCTAAAAAAAAGGTGCATAAAATTTCTTTTAAAGAAGTTTTTCCTCATGTCTTTTTAATTATCATTTTAGTAGTTTCTATTTTCATTGGTTTATCGAGATTGATTAAAGGTGAGAATATGATTACTTATCCTTCTATAATTTTTTGGGCGAGTTATAACGTGTTTATGCTTTCAATTTTTTTAATATATTTTTATAGGGAGGATAATGAAAAGGCAACTAGATTATAAATGAATTTTATTAAAATTTTATATAAGTTAAATAAGCATTGACTTCTAAATTTCTATATTATTTTTTTTTTAAGAATTTTTTTTTAAAGTTTAAATTATTACTCTGATTTCTCATTGGAAAGAAATAATACAAAAAATTTGATTATTAGTAGTTTTTTAAGATATAGTATGATTCTTAAATTCTTAAAACTTTCAATAACATTTATATATAACCTCAGACAATATGATGAAATAGGGTGCATTAAGATCAGTAAATTATATTGATAAGTTTTTTACCGCCTCTAAAAAACGAAATAATATTCATAAGGTCTTAAAAAATTTTTTAGCACCCTATTACTTTTTTTTATTAACTTACCTAGTTCTTCATTACATACTAACTTTTTACTTGAAAATTTAATAATATAATTATAGCCTATTCGATTTTTATGGCTTAAACTAAATTTTATTCGATAATTTTTTTTTCATGAGTATCCCTGCTAAATAACTTATTAGGATGACTGCTTACATTGAAGATTATTTTACCAATGAAATCTATTGGCAAAACAATGCCACTAACCCAGAATCCCGCAAGCATACTAGCTAAAAGACCCCCGTAGATTACTGCAAGTCTATGAGAATCATTCCAATTAATACTCATTGAAAGTGTTTTAATTAAATAAATAGTAATGTAAACTAGTAGTAAACTGATTATAATGCTAAATATGGCAGGTATATTAGAAAAATACCATAAGCAAAGGCCACCAAAACAAATCAGGACAGACTTAGGGCAAATATGAGCAATACCAGCAGCCAAGGCTGTGACGCTATTTTAGTTATCCTATGTCTTGGAATAATTGAAAGTTTAGGGTATAATGAAGTTATAATTAATAATATAATCATAACGAATGCAAATATAATCAGGAGAATGACGGTTGATATACCGATCCTATCGTGGATGGTATACTATTTTGAGTCCAGATATACCAGGAGTGTAGATCCAAGAATGGAGACACTGACAATGATTGATAATCCTCGTTTGCCAAACCATGGATCTAAACGTTTATGGGGGAAAATGAGTTCTGTGAGATATATTGGTAGAACTATACCCCATACACTTTCGTAACCAATAGCCCATAATAAATAAACCCAATTTATCCCTAAAAATCTACCATAAATATGATAAGACCCGGAACCAATATATGGGGATATAGATGTCTGGAGAACTATAAACTCCTCGAATATAACAAATGCAATTCCTAATAGTAGTATAGATATCCATCCTCGATTTTGACTTCGGACAAAATATCGTATGATTAATGCTGCACCACCATAAAGAGAATTTCTATGATTAAAGAACTTAAAATAGTTAAGTGGGTACTACCAAAGAGAAGTTACACAATGATTGGTGACAGGATGAAAAGAGTTATTATTGGTGCTATTCGTCGCGACCCTATAGATTTAATAGTATTCATTAGAAAGTTTTACATTCTATTTACCACCAAAAAAAAAATTATAAACTAATTCTTGTTTATGAATACTATTCTTTTTTTTAACGTTGGTATCTTCTTCGTGGTCTGAAAATTATTATTCTGAAGAGTAGTGATAATATTAAAATAATAATTATTGCCGGTAAAAAGAGTCGTCCCGTATTTATTCCTAATACAAATGAGAGTAAAAACGCAATAAGGATGATAATTATTAAAACTCGCCAAAATAAGAATCCACTACGATATCTATGATATCTTTGGCGTCTTCTCCTACGAACTTCACGTTCATCCGAGTAATCATCATCCATATATTTATCATCGTTATACTCATCATCCATAAGAATAAATCCTCCAAAATCTTTAAGCTTTTTTTTATAATAAAATATTATGTACTTTAAAGGTTAAGAAAATATCTAATTTCAAATGCTAATGGTATCCAAATTTAAATTTACAACAGAAAACTAATTCAAATAAGTATTTAGAAACAATTAACCGTTCAATTAAAATTTCTGAATAAAAATACTGTATAATCGACTGATTACAGAAACAATCCATATCAGGATTAATAAGACCAATAAAAATTCTCTAATTAACTGTTCCTGGAATAGAATTGATATGAAGATCATCACCATTAGGTAAGCTCCTAAATATTTCCCTACTGGATCATAAACCGGTTTTCTTAGTCCTGATGTTCCAATAAATAGAAAGAACATGATGATAATTAATATGAGAATTAAAGGGTTGTACCAGCCTTTGATAACGAATGCTAAAAAACAAGTAATTATAAAAACAAAATCAGATGTCACATCAAGGTATGCACCTTTATTTGATGTTGAACCTATTTTCCGTGCAATATAACCATCTAAGAAATCTGTAATACCTGCTAAAACTATTATTAGCAACGAAATAAGAAATAAATCATTTAAAAACGTGTAAAAAAAGAGAACCGCCGCTATGAACCTGAAGTAGGTTAAAGCGTTTGGAATATAAGATTTATACCACATTTATATTGCCTATAAATTAAAATTGAATTTAAATAAAAATTTTATTTTAACTCTTTTTCAAATGAATAAAATTTGAATACTTTTTTTAATGATTTTTTTAAATACTATTTATTATTTTTATTTAACAATGAAAATTTATAAGAATAAATAAAGTCATTATCAATAAATATTCCAGTTTTTTATAAGAGGAGTATCATTTATGACAGGAAACAAAAGTAATTAAGCTTCCTTGAAAATTTTTCTTAATTTTATATTATGAAAATTCATAGTACAGAAAAAAATATTGTTTATTTTATTATTAAATTTAATTAGGAGTTACTTATGGATATTACAATTGAATCATACATTAAGAATTCGTTAACCTCTAAAGATGGTACTATTATTGGTTATCGGCAGTTGGGTAGTGGTCCTGGACTTATTCTTGTTCGCGGTGGTATGGCGGCTTCACAGCATTTTATGAAGCTTGGTGAGGAATTGTCCGATGATTTCAATGTATATATTCCAGATCGTCGTGGTCGGGGTTTAAGTGGATCTTTCGGTGATGATTACAGTATACAGAAGGAAGTTGATGATTTAGATGCCATTCTTAATAAAACTGGTACTCATTATGTATTTGGATTGAGTTCAGGTGCACTTATCACGTTACAAGCAGCGCTTAATTTACCAGTTTATCCATAAAATAGCCTTATACGAGCCACCACTTTATATTGACCATTCATTACTGGAGAAATATAACAAAGTTATGCATCGTTTTGATAAAGAAATTGCTGATGATGAGATTGCTGCAGCTTTAGTTACCGTCTTGAAGGGTTTAGGGATTATGCCTTCCATGTTTCATTTATTACCACGTTTTTTATTGGTAAGAATATTCACACGTGCATTGAGGGATGATTTCAAGAAAGTCACTGGTGATGATGTGCCATTGCAAGTGCTTGTTCCTACGCAGCATTTTGATTATCAACTATTAGTTGAAACAGAGGGTACTCTTGATAATTTTAAAGCAGTAGAAGCAGGAGTGTTATTGATGGAAGGTAGTAAGAGCCCTTCTTTTTTGAAGGATATTATCGATGCCTTGTGCAAAGTTTTACCACATGCTAAGCGGCGTGAATTCTATGGTCTTGATCATGCAGCACCAACTAACAGTGGTAAACCAGAACGTGTTGCGTGGGAGTTGCGAAAATTTTTTTTATAAAAAATAATGATTTTTTAGATGAGATCTAAATAGTATTCTTTCTTTTTATAACTATTTTCGTGGTGTATAACATTGCTTTTGTTTGTTGATGTGTATGAAATTTTGGTAAATTTTCATTTTTTTTTATCTTTTATTGAATTTCTTCTTTTTTTAGTTGTTAATTCATGAAAAATGGGATATATGAATTGTATATCATTATTAAGATTATTATTATGGATTTAAAGTATTTCTGGGTATGTTAAGCAATGCGTCATACGAGTAATGTATATAGTATAAAGTAGAGTTAATAAATTGGATTTTGAACTTTGAAAAACATTTATTTAGAACTTTATTGGGGCCTTTTAAATGATGTTTAATTAAATTTAAAGGTTTTTTGTGGATGACCGGCTACTGTAGTTATGGTCTGACGGGCCTGTTTACGCCAACCAAGCAGTATAACCAATGACATATATTTTTTTTAAAAGTTTTTTTTTTAGATTAATTTAATATAAGGAAGGATGGATTTTTTAAGTGGATGAAAAATAGATCTTTGAATATAAATAATAATTTACAGTTTAGAGAAGAAAGGTTTAGAGAAGAATATTTTGGAATATAATTTAGGAAAAGTATTACTATTGAATAGTAAAAATTGAATAAAAAAAATTCGAGAAACTGGGTATTCTGAATCCGATAAACCTTAAAATAACGTCTGTTAATTCTTTTTCAGATCCCTTAAAGTACCCTTAATGGTACCTTAACAATTTTTATAATTTGAAAATTTCTTTAATAAAAGTATTACATTTATAAGAAAATTAATAAATCTTTATATTTTTTTCACATCTAATTCCTTATGAGTGTAAAAAAAATTAGTGTATTATTTATTTTAAAAGTTTATGGGGTGTTGATTTTTTTTTAACGTGTTTTTGTCTCCAATTTCCATTTAGGGTTTTAAATAGCTGATTATTCCTGTAACGGTTTTGAATATATTTTTTGATTTGATTCGGGTCCGTTTTGTCGGTAGTAGTTTTCATTTGAATTGGTTTCCGGCAATCATGGGATTTTCTCATGAATTGAGTGAGTCTTTTTGAAAGTCAAGAAATTATCTTTTTTAACGAGAAAATACTACAAAAACATTGGATTTTCTCAACACCCAATAAATTTAACAGCCCCCTCCATTTTAAAAAAAAAATAATTTTATTTATTTAAATTTTTTTTTTTATGGCATTAATACGGAATCTATCATGTGGCAAACTCCGTTGGAGCATTCAATATCAGCCCGGAGAATTTTAGCATCATTAACCATGCTTCTTTTGATGTCTAATTGTAATTCTCCTCCTTGCAAAGTTTGAATATTCCTTATATTCATGAGTTCTGAAGATAGATGCTTGCCTGCAATTACATGGTAAGTTAATATTTCTGTTAATTTATCCTTATCATCAAGTAATCCTTCCACTGTTCCTGCAGGTAATTTGGCAAATGCACTGTCATTAGGTGCGAAAACAGTTAATGTTTCTTTACTTAAGGTTTCAACTAGTCCTGCAGCTTTAGCTGCTGCTATTAATGTATCAAAAACACCCATTTCTATTCCAGTTTCTACAATATTTTTCATAATCTTTTCAACTCCCTAATGTTATTTTTGTACTTTTTAATGTAAATTATTTTACTAAAAAAATGGTATTAAGGAATGTTAAAAATTTGGTTTTACTAGTCAATTGGGAGGAATATTTAGTTTCTTTTAAATTTGAAAAAAAATGGTAAATATTATGTAATTATATTTTTTTCGGCTTCTTTTTTTAAAGCTTCATCCATCATTTTGAAGCTGATTTCAGTGTTCTTTAATAATCCAGTGAGAATTGGTACTAAAATTCCGGTGAACTTCTCTTTTTGGATGAATAAAACCTTATTTTCATCTATTTTCTTGAGTATTAAGTTATGTTCACCATCAAATAAATGTGGAATCCCTGTAATTCCTACCATTTAATTTTCTCTTCTGGTTTCAATTCCAAAATTTTTGGTTTATAAGTTATACTCCTGGAATTATAGGGTTTTATTGTAATTTGTATTTTGGAATCTTCTTGTAGTTCACCGATTATTTGTTTCATGAAGGGGTTCCAATTAGGGTAATTATCAAAATTAGTGAGAATATTCCAAATTATTTTAGCGGAAGAGTTTATCTCAATTTCCGTATAAATCTCTTTCATATAGATATTATTTGATGTTTTTTCATTAAATATTTTTATCTTAAAGCTCTGGAGTAAAAAAAAGTTATAAATTTAATTTTAAGCTCAAATAAAAGTTGATTTAGTTATTTTACAGGGATTGATTAAATTTTTATTTGGAAAAAATGGAATCAAGTACTCTGAGCAGCTTTTTAAGATATTTAGTATTGATGCATCATTTGAAATTAAAGAAAAAAATATTTATATGATTTAAAATTTATTTTGGTGGTTTGTTGTTTAAAAAAAAGTAAGGATGTTATTTTTTAATTAATTTTTTTGAATTCTGTTTTAGGTGCTCCGCAGATTGGACATATTTCTGGAGCTTCTTTTTCTACGGTGTTTCCACAGAAATTGCAAACGTGATAGGTTACTTCAATATTTTCTCCTAGATTTTGTAAGGCTTTTTCGTAGAGGCTTGCGTGGATTTCTTCTACTTTATTGGCTACATCAAAGGTCCAGGTTGCTGCTTCATTTTCTTCTTTTTCTGATTCTTTTATAAAAGCTGGGTACATTTCCTTAAATTCTTTTACTTCTCCAGCAATTGCTTCTTTAAGGTTTTCGTTTGTGCTTTTAATTCCTTTCATTACTGTAAGGTGGTTGTGTGCATGTACTGTTTCAGCTGCTGCGGCAGCTCTGAATAATCTTGCAACCTGAGAAAACCCTTCTTCATCTGCTTTTTTTGCAAATGCCAGATATTTACGATTTGCTTGTGATTCACCTGCAAATGCTTCTTTTAAATTATCCATAGTAGTCATTTTATCAATTTCCTCCAAAAAATCTATTCTTTTTTTATCTCTATTCATAATTGTATAACATTCGAATTTAATGTTTCATTTTTTTTTATATTTTAGTAATCTTTAAATATTTGAGTTACTATAAGTAACCATAGTTACTATTGGTAACATATTTTACTATAAGTAACTTAAAAAAATGTAGTGATAACCAAAAAAATGAGTGTTGAGGTTGATATTTCTATGTCAGATAGAAGAAAACGGGAAAGAGAACGTAAAAGTAATGAAATCATTGATGTTGCTGAGGAAATATTTTCATTGAAAGGTTTTAATAAGACGACTATGGATGATATAGCGGTTGAATTAGAATTAACAAAACCGGCTTTATATAGATATTTCCAGAGTAAGGAAGATCTTTATTTCGCTGTAGTGGTTAGAGGTACGAGTATTCTTGATGAAATGATGATTGAAGCTGTAGATTCTAAAATAACTGGTTTAGATAAGATTTATGCTACTGGTGTTGCGTTTTGTAAGTTTTATAAGAAATATCCTGATTATTGCAGGCTGATGATGTATGCACGTAACATATTTTCAGAGTGCACTGATTGTGTGAACTTTCAGGAATTGTCTAAACATGGTAAGAATCACTTAGAAATTATGAGTGATGCAATAGAAACTGGAAAGGCTGATGGAAGTATCAGAACTAATATAGATACTTTTATGACAGCTATATACTTGGTTGAGTCAACATCAGCAATAATGCAGTTATCAGAAAATATAGATGATGCCATGGAGTCTCATGGTAAGAGTAACCAGGATTTTATAGAGCACTCTTTAAAGTTGATGAGGCTGTCCTTAGAGAATAAAAAAAATTGTTAAATGAAGGGGATGTTTAGTTTTATGAAAGCTGTAATACTTAATGGTTCTAATGAAAATGAGAATCCTTTAAATACTTGGGAAAAATTAATTGTTGAGATTCTTGATAACTATGGATGGCAAGTTGAAACTGTTGAACTTAGAAATAAAAAGTTAGCTACTTGTATCGGATGTTTTGGATGCTGGATTAAAACACCAGGTGAATGCATTTTGAAGGATGAAGGAAGAGAAATATGTAAAAATGTGGCTAGATCTGATCTACTAGTATTATTAACTCCGTTAACTTTCGGTGGGTATTCATTTGAATTAAAGAAAATGATGGATAGACTTATACCTAATTTATTACCACTTTTCACGAAAATTAATGGAGAAATGCATCATAAAACAAGATATGAGAAAAAACCGAAGCTTTTAGCTATTGGATATAATTTTCAGCATGATGAAGAAAGCGAGCGTATATTCAAAGAACTAGTCCATCGAAATGCTCTAAACATGGACAATCCAACGAGCTATGTGGAAGTTGTTGCTGGTGAAGTAAATGATATTATTGTTGGTGAGGAGATTTTAAGAAATATTGAGGTGATATCATGAGTGAAATTAGTAAGGTTCTTTTGTTAGTGGGAAGTCCCAAAGGAGAGAATAGTGTATCAAATAATATAGCATCATATATTTTAGAGAAATTCAATGAAAATGGAGTTAAAGCTGAAAAAATTTTTATTGTAAAAGAGGTGAGAAATGATGAGGCTTTGAATGAATTAGTATTACAAGCTATTGATGCTGAAATATTGATTCTTGTATCGCCATTATATGTGGATAGTATTCCAGCAATTAATATTAAAGTATTGGAAGAATTTTATAAAGTTAAAAACGATTCATATAATAAGAAACAAAGTTTTATGACTATATTTAATTGTGGTTTCCCTGAACCACATCACAATGATTTGGCTATAGATATGTGTAAGAAATTCGCTTCTGATACTGGGTTGAAGTGGATGGGCGGAGTCACTATTGGCATGGGTCCTTCATTAGAGGGTAAGTCCCTTGAAAGGTTTAGGTTGGCGAAAAATCTCTGCACTGGTTTGGATATGGCAGTGGATGCTATTTTGAAAGGCGAAACTGTGCCACAGGAAGCTATTGTAATCGCTTCAAAACCATTAATGCCTTTAACTATAGTTAAATTTGTGATGTGTAACTTTGGCCGTTTTATGTGGGGTAATCAGATGGATAAAAGTGTTAAAGGAAATATGTTTGATAGACCTTATGAATTATAAAAAAAAGCATTATTATATTTTTAAATTATTTTTTTACTTGTATTTGATGCGATCCATCCTGCTACTACTAAATAGGATACTATATATGGAAATACTCCATAGAAAGTGTCACTTACTGAGTGGGAATGTGAATCTACGAAAAGGAAAATTTGACTACATAATAAAATCATTATTTATAGTAATAATCCAACAAATTATTGATATTGGTTTAAATATCCATCCTAATTCTTGAATCACACCATCATTTATTTTTAACTCCATAATAATTTTTTTTTTTTATATCTCAAAAATATTTTCCTGATATTATTTTTATAATATAAATGAAACTTCTTGATAATAAAAAAATATTTTTAAAAAAAAAGGATTTTATTTAAATATTTTTATTTAATAGATAGAAAAGTTTAGGGTAATTTTACATTATTTAGCCAGAAGTATTCTATGGATTTCATCACGTTTATGAACTGGTCTAAATCTACGGGTTTGGTTAAGTAAGCGTTAACATGGTTCTTATATGTTTCCGTTATATCTTCTTCTGCACTGGAAGTAGTTAAAACTACAATGGGTATTATTTTTAATGCATCATCTTGTTTGATTTCTTTTATGACTTCTCGACCGCTTTTTTTAGGTAAGTTAAGATCTAGGATTATTAGATTGGGTCTGTTTGCATTAAAGTATTTACATTCCCGTTTTAATATATTCATAGCTTCAATTCCATCAGCTGCAACTGTTAAATGATAGGGAATTTTCGTGTCTTTAAATGCTTCTATGATAAGTCTTACATCACCGGGATTATCTTCAACCAGTAGAATATCAATTGGTTTTGTTTTATTATCCATAATAAATTAAATATCTCCTATAAAACAGATTTATGTACTAATAATATTTAGAATTTCATTATAAAATATATAATTTCTTTAAAATGTAGTTATGGGTTGGAATTAGAAAAAAGATATTATAAATTTTTTAAATGTTATTTAATTGCTTTCTAGTCATATTTAATATATATTTTAGTTATTGTTATAAGTTGAGCCAGAAATTCTCAACTGTTTTAATGATATTTTTGTATTCTTCTAATTTTTTAGGTTTATTTATGAAAATATGCTGTAGCTGATGGCAATTTTCGAGAATATCTGCTTGTTCTGATGAAGAAAGTATGACTACAAGTATTTATTTTAGATGTTGGTCTTTACTCATTTTTGAGAGAACCTCGATTCCATCTTTCTTAGGTAGGTAAAGATCTAAAACTAACAGATCCGGTTTAGGAACATCATTATAGTCATTTTTTTGCTGTAGAAATTGTAAATCTTCTACTCCATTGGTTACTACTTGAAATTCTGTGAAGATACTTAATTCTTTAAATTCATTTAAAAAAAGCCTTACATCACCAAAATTATCCTCAACTACTAATATTTTAACTGGAATTTAAGTTGTATCTTCATTATTTTTTTTAAACTCCAAATTTTTTCTGGGGTTGATAAAAAAAAATTATGATTGAAATACAATTTGTTCATATATTCATCCAAGTATATATAAACTTAAATAAATTTTTAGGATAATATATTACAAAAAAATTTTGTGTTAAATTCTAAAATTTAATTTACACTATTTATAGAAAGCTTTTAACTTTTATTTTACTTAATAATTAATAATAAATATTTAAATTTTTGGAGGATGATTTTAGATATGAAATATAGTGAGCAGTCAGATATATTTAAAAGTGTTTTGGGATTAAAAAATGAAATTTTAGCCATTTCTTTTACTAATGAAGAAGTTAAAGAAGGTAAATATGAGAAAACATCCATTTGTCGTGCTTTAAAACTTTCAGCTGAAGGCGAATGTTTTGTAATTGATGAAAATGTTTCCACTTGTCCGGGTGGTAGTAAATATTGTGGTTTCAGCGAGATTACATCTGGTGAACAAAAAAGAAGGTTACAATGGTTCCTTACTAAAGGCGAGAAACTCACCAGTTCTATTGTATCATTTGAGAGAATGCAGACATTAACTGCAACATCCCCTTCAGGATTAGCGGATAGACTTATAATATGTCCTCTTGATAAAACAGATATGCGTCCAGATATCTTGTTATTTTTATGTAATGCAGAGCAAGCATGTCGCCTTTTAGCTTTGGATACTTACTGGGATGGTGTACCTCCTAAACAGGAAGTTATTGGGGCTTTATGTCACACTGCCATTTCTTATAGTATAATGACTGGATTTACTAATATATCTATGGGTGATTGGACGGCGAGAAGAAACCAGGAATTTGATTCTGACATATTATTCTTATCGATTCCATATGAA
>JACWMK010000101.1 GCA_015661405.1 Methanobacterium sp. | reverse complement strand
AATAAAGGAGCATAATGTAGGATTATGAGTATTTTATCAATACCATTTTTAATAATTGGAATTATTATTATAATTCTCGCTAGTTATGTTAGTGTAAAATTATTTTATAATAATAAACCAAACTATGCAAAATTACAAATGATAAGTATCTTTTTAATGTATATATTAGGAATTCTCTATATATTGGGTGCTATTACAAATTATATTGGATTAGTACTGATATTAACGTTAATAATTGTTATAATCTTCGGATCATACCGTGAATGGAAATATCCTTCATATGAGTTATATGTTAAAAAGGAATATCCAAAATATTATGAAAAAATTTTATTAAAATCTAAATTACCAGAATCACAAGATAAAGATTTAACTACTTTACTATTTGAATTACCTAGAAATATTAAAAAAAGAGTGATATTAGGTTACATATCCGTATTTATAATACTCTTAGCTGTGGAAGCAAGTAACTTATATTATGAATTTATTTTAATTACTTTAGAAGGTATCTTGATAATCATAGGATTTGGATTATATTTTTATTGTTCATTATGGTTATTAAGAAAATCAGGTTTTAGTTTTAGAAATAAACTAAGCTTAGCTATAAAAATTCATGTAATTTTAATGTTTATAATATTTTACATAGGGATTCATCTGATGTAATTGTTAAAAAATTAAAAAATTATCCAATCATATTCCGATACAATAATTTACTTAAATTTTAGACATAAATATTTTTTTTATGTAAAAATAAGAAACCTAAATAAAATAGTTAGATTTTATAAAAAAAGGTAAATTATAATTTATAATATTATTTAGAGATTAAAAATAGATATTTTGATATATAAATTAAATTAATGGAATATTTAAAAATTATAAGGGATAATTTTACTTTAAACTTAAAAATTTACTTTTTATCTGATGAATTTTTTAGAATAGCTATCCCTCTTTGTGTTATCTGTGCTGAAAAAAACCTTAAGCCAGTTGTTTCCATTAAATCCACATTATCATCATTATATAAATTTATAACATTTTCATCTAACGTTCCATCGTCAATGCTTAAGTTATACTTTAAAATTTCCCTATTTGCGTAATCATATGGAGTGTTCATAGACTTTAAATAAATATCTTAGAATTCCTATTTTGATTTCTCTGCTATCCATCTAAATTCCCCCTTGTTATTTCTATAAGTAACATACTACTTAATTAAAAAATAATTAATATTCAGGGGAGAACGTTATACATGAAAAGGTGAACAATAATCAATTAAAATACTGAATAAAAGTTTATAAGAAAGTAAATGAATGTTCAAAGGAATTTTACGGGGAATTAATTTATAGAAAACAGATGAATGATTAATTATAATTAAACTATTTTTTATATTTTTTAATTAGATTATTGAATAAAAAATTATTATGTTATTTAGATTATGCTTTTGCTGTGTTATGGTTTGATTTTTATATTTTGTCGAAATTAACGAGTGATTTTTTTATAGTTTTTTGATATTCATATACCATTTTTTTTAAAATTACTTAAAAATTCCATTTTTTTATTTGGATTTTTATAAAATTTTAATAATTAGTGCTGTCATTTTTGGCTAATTTTACACTAATTTAATAATTTATAAGCCAACAATTAATATTAATAATTTTTATCCCGCATAAGTCAAAATTGGATTTATTTTAAATGATAACATTGTTTAAGGGCTTTTAGGTTTTAAATTAAAATAGTGAATTTTATATAAAATGATACAAAATTGACAGCAAATGACAGCAGTTTCTATGCTCCCCTATAATCATTTGATTCATATTTTTTTTTATTTAATATCCCCCAGTCAATACATCCAATTTTTTTATAACATTTTTTTTAAATTTGCTTGACATTTTCATTTTTATCTTATTTTTTCATTAAATTTGGTATCAAAAACATTAAGTTACACCAACTTTTTTATTAACTTCTCCATAAATTAAAAAATAAAAATAGAATCATGAATACTTAAGGATTTCTCTTATTTTAATTTATAAATGGATTTAATGGCTTCCAGAAAGTACAGATTAAAAATGTGTTTTAGAAAAAAATGATACAAAATGATACCAAGGTGGTACCATTTTCTTTAGTTCCCTAATAAAATATAAACTATAATTAATTTAGTGAATTTTTAATTAAAAATGAAAAATGAATTGCAACAAATTGCAACAAATGTGCAACAGTTTCTATGGTCTATATATCCACATTTATTATTGTGATTTATAAGTTCTTAAAAGTAGATTAAATAGTTTTAATCACATTATATTAGTTACATTGAATCCTATATTTCCGAATACTACAAATAAATTATATTAAACCTTTAAAAAATAAAAAAACTAAGTTCAACTGATTAAGTTTTGTCGCTCATAACAAAAGAGTGTTGCAATTATTAAAAATATATACAATTTCTAGAGTTAGACCTATAAAACTGAAGTTACCTATATATTCAATTAAAACTATTTGTAAATAAATATACTATGGTAATTAATCTAAATAGAACTTTGGATATTCTTATTTAATTATCCTTATCATCTATTAATTATAATAGCTGTTTCTTTAATTTTAAAATCTTAAATTAAGAATAAATTTAAGCAATGTAAATTATATATAAAACCAAACGAGGTAGAAGGAGATTTCTTATGAATGATAATATTTTTAAGCGAAAAATTTGCCAAGATAGGCTTAACATATTATTTGAGGATATAAAAACACTTCCAAAGATGAAAGAAAATAAAAAAGAAATTGTGGAAGATATTATAAGACGTGCAGATGCTCTTAAGAATGATATGTTGGATTTAGCGACGGATAAGCAAAAAGAAATTGTTATCCGAGATTTTAATTTAATAAAAAAGTTTATGAGGAAGCTTACTTGAATCGATTTTAATTACATTAATAATATTAATGTAATAACATTTTTTTTCAAATTTAAGTAAACAAATTTAATTTATTTTTAAGAAACCCTAATTTTGGTATTAATGCAAGATATTATAGTAATCCTTATTAGTTATTGTTCTAAATTAATTCATCATACGATATTTTAATTGAGGGGAGGGTTTAAGTTTTATGAGATTTCTTCCTGTTATTTCTATAAGTTTAGGATTTTTTGTTTTTTTTATTTTAAGTGTAATCTCATTAGTAAGTTTTAATATATTATCTTTAGCTGGATTTATCTTTTTACTGATTTTAATTGTATTTGCTGGTTTTTTAGCTACTTATTTGGCTGAAGAAAAAAAGATGCGATATGGATTTATTGTAGGAATACCAATAATATTTGTCCTGATTAATTTTCCTTATATCGTGGCTTTTAACTCTTTAATAAGTGATATAATTTTAGTCTTTTTATTTGCAAGTTTTGGTGGTTTTGTTGGAAAAATGACTGATGAAATTAACAGACAATCTTTTAAAACGGATTATATGGGCAATGGAATTAGTCCCATCCTTACTATAATAGCGGGATTTGTTGTTGTATTACTTCCATTTGGCATATTTATTCTCTCCAGTGATTCTTTTACTGGAATTCTATTTATAATTGTATCTAACTTTTTTTTAATACTTGGGGGCTTTATAGCTACTTATTTTGCTAAAGAAAGGAAGATTCGATATGGAATTTATGTAGGGATAGGTTTGATAATATTATACACTTTATCATATTTATTTACAAAATCTCATCTAAACTATTATTTATATAATGATTCATATTGGGTTCTTCTGTTCACCTTTTTTGGGGGATTTGTCGGTAAAATAACAGATAAAAATCAATTGCATACTGGATTTAGTCCTATATCTGCCATAGTAAGTGGTTTAGTTATTGGATTATTATGTTATGATTTGTTATGGTCAATCACAGGTATAATTGTAAATGTAAATTATTCTTTTAATTCTTTTGGAATAATTAATGTTGCATTTGGAGTGATTTCTGTTGTGATTGGAGCTTTTGTAACTACATTTTTGGCTAAAGAAAAAAAAATACGATATGGAATTTATTTCGGAATAATCCTTATAATATTCTGGGTATTAGATACTTCATTTGAGGACTCGATAAATCATATAATTATACATGAAAATTATTATATCCATCTTGGTGTTTTTATTATAACAAATGTATTATACTTGGTAAGTGCAGTTATCGGAGGTTATCTGGGAATAATGGCAGACAAAAAAGGATTAAAACAAAGATTAATAAAAGCATTTGAGGGAATAGAATTTAAATTGTTTCAAAAATGAATTAGAGTTTGGAATATGAAAAAAAGTTAATAAAATTAATTTTTTTTAAGTTTGTATTTTCCTAATTGTTACTTCTATATAATCTCCGTCTTGGATTTTTGCAGCTTTAAGTAAGATATCTGGAATATACACTTGTTTTCCTTTTTTCTGAGTAATTGATGTAAATTTGTCATCATTCAATACTATCACCTTCAAGTTATTCTCATATTATATTTTTATATCATTACCATATAAAACTTATATAAACTAATTCAAATTAACTATTTTGGTTTACTGCGTTATATATGGATATAACGTAGTAGATGATATTAATATAATAAAAAGTAATACATAATTAGGAGCATATAAATTTGTTAAATCAAAAAAATAAGCATTTAAATATATTATTAAAAATTTCTTGAAATTAAAGAACGTATAAAAATATTTTTTTCAATTAAAAAATTTCATTTCTTAGATTTCAATCCAAAATAACATTTTCTCTTAAAAAATTAGTGCAATTACTTCTATCATAAATATGAGAGTCATACGATTCTAAAAATATTTTCCCTTTGAAATAATTTC
>JACWMK010000100.1 GCA_015661405.1 Methanobacterium sp. | reverse complement strand
CTATAAACATAATACTATATAAATATTTGCCTATAACAATTTAAACAGATTAAAACACGAATTCCAAATTTCTAAAAAATTTAAATGATCAAAGATCAAATAGTAAATCGAAAATCTCTATATTTAATCTAAATTTAAAGTCGATGACTATATTTTATCATTATTCATACCATTCAGAGTTTTATATGTTTACATATACTAAAGAAACATGTTTTAAAATTCTCATTTTCAACTATAATTTTACAAAATATACATAATTAAATTTAAAAAATTTTTTAACATGTTTTTTTAATTTAATTAATTAATCATATGATGTAAAAATTAATATTTTTTTTAGTTTCAAAGATAAACTACTTGGATTATTCTCTTTTTTATTTAGAATAATAAGAATGATTGTTCCTATTTATTTCTGTTTCATTTTTAAAATTTTTCTTGTTAATATAGCTAAAAATCCTCCTAAAGCACTTATTAACAAAAATATTACTATAACTGCTAAGAAGTAGCCTAAATTATGGTTAGCATTAAATATAAATCCTGCATAATTATTTTTACTGATTGCAAAGATTGCAAACGAAATTAATAAGAGTATTAATCCTGCAATTACACCTACAATGGCTCCATTTAAAATTCCATTTTCTTCTTTTCCATCTACTATAAATGCAGCTACAAAACCCCCAATTAATATGGGAATACCTTCCAATGCAAACAAGAATGCGTTGATATCAATATTTTTAAACAAAAAATTAATGATTAATATTATTAAAACACCTATACTAATAGCTTTAAATCTTAAATTGCAACGATTTTTTCTTGATTTAGAAACCACTTTTTTACTTATCTTATCCCGAGGAGTAACCTTTTTATTTGATGATTTATTTTGTTGAGTTAATCTATCCGGAAGTGTATTCTTAATTTTATCTGATTTTATGGGTCCACCGCAATTTGCGCAGAACCGTGATCCTACACGAGTTTCTTTTCCACAGGTTGGGCAAATCTCAAATTTTTCTAAAGCACTGTAATTTTCTTTAATATCATCAAGGGTTTCAACATACGTTAATTCACCACCACATTGGCATGATTCAAAATCTAATAATGATTCACCCTCATCTAACTCATAATAACCATTACATTCTTTACAAACCAAATAACCCATAAAAATACACTCCATTAATATTATAAAATATTAATAGTCTTAATTAAAATAAAAAATTAACCTCCCATTTATATAAAAACTCTGACACTATTTTATTGAAAAAGATCAGGGCAATATTTCATTTTAATTAATTTAAAAGATTCTAAAATTTGGCAACCAAAAATAGTAAAAAAATTTTTGAATAAAAATTTTCAGAGTTTATTTTCTAGAAAGTTCATCAAAGAGGCCATTTATTAGATTAAAAAATACATGATCACTTAAAACAGGTTTCATTCCCTCTAATGAAGCTTCTTCTTTAAGATTGGCAAATTTTATAGCTCCAGGTGTAGGTTCAGCCCAGTAAGGTTCCTTTAATTTATAAACTCTTAATATCCAAATAAATGCCATTGGACCGGTCATGTAATTTTTTATATGGTCACGGGTCCAGATGTAATATTTAGCTGGAGGTATCCATGAAACTGGTTTTTCAGTTATCTTCTTTAAGGTGGCATAATATTTAATTAAAACTTTATCATCTTTTTTCAGGGGTAAAGTGTTATTTTCTACAAAATCATGGTAATTCTTCTGGAAACTATCCAGATAATCATCTTTCATGGCATAACTTACAGTGGGGTATAATAAAAACTCATTTAAATTCGTTTTATAATTGCGAATTAAGATACTTTGTTTACCTTGACCCAGTGCTTCTACGGTTGCATTCCATTCTTTAAGGCATTTATTAGTTGATTTCATAATTTATCACTCAAAAAAATAATCATTTTTTACAAAAAATTTTTTTAATACTATACTAAAAATTCAGATTTTTTTAGTTTCCTCCACCATGAATTTAAAAAAATATTTAAACGTTTAGCTTTTTGAAGGACCCATTTAATTAATAAGAGTATATAATTTCTGTGATGTAAAATTGAATATATTTATTATATTTCTATAAAAGTAATAAGATCATTATTTAATAATAATAATTTACACTTCCATAATAATTTAGACATTTAAACATATAATAATATTATATTCTTTATTAGTTAAATATTATTTTATTTTAAAATAAAATTAAAAAATTTTCAAGCAGTAAAACTTCATTAATAAATAATTAAAAAAAATTCTTTTTAAAAATCCTAAAAAAAATACTCATTTTTTTATAAAACCGGATGATAACAAATTCATAAAAATCATCTCTCATATAAAATACATTTAAAAAAAAAATTAAAAATTAGAAAAAAATTAGAAAATTTTTTAAGCTAGTTCTTCAACAGCTAATTCAATGTCTGACGCGTTAACAGTAACTCTACCCGCGTGCTTCGCGAGTTTAACAGCCTGCCTAGCGACATCCTCAGCCCATTGTTCAAGTACTTTTCCTAAAGCTTCTTCTGCACCAGCACTGACCCTTTGTCCGCCGGCATTTTTTATTAATCTTCCTATTGGAGCTATTGGTAATTCACCCATATTAATCACATGTAATATTAATTAACCCCATGTTATTTAAATATACCGAATTCAACGTGGCTTATCATGACCATTAACCCCAACATGATCAATAAAAACCAAATTAAACAAAATAATTTTTTAGATCACACATAATTAGCATATTCTAAAATCACGATAATAAGACACAGATCAATAATTTGAGGACTACTAATGATTCCACTTAAACTCATTATTGAACTTTATTTAATTACCAAAATAACAATATATCTCAAAGGTTACATTTCAAAGATTCAAGAAATTCATCATCAGCTGAAATTTTCTCTTTATTCGCTCAAAGATTAATTCATCCCATTTCATATGGAATTTAAATAAACCACTACTTCCTAGTACGACTTTTTGGAATTAAAGAAATTCACTCAACCCCATCATAAACTCATTAGTAGAAATTTCAAGTTCAATACCATTAAAATTAATTTTAGGTACAGGAATAGAATACTTATCCACTAATTCTTCTATATATTAATCCTTATCTAATCTAAGAAACAATTAATCTTATTCTAATTGAATAACATTTTGAATTTCCAAATAATTTTTATCAAAAAATAGTCGTAACTTTTCCCCAGCATAATTTTCGAAATAATAAAAATTTTTTCACATATATTTTTTTATATAAAATAATAAATTGTTATTCTAAATTCATATAGTATTATCATATTTACTCCTCAAATGCTCTCTAAGAAAATCCTCGTTAATGTTATCCACCATAATGATAACCCCGAGGAGGAAAAATAAATTATGATAAGTTTAAATTTACATGAAAAAACCATTTCAAAGAACCATCAGAAGGAAAAACATAGGGAATTACTTATAATCCCAAAAAAAGACTTCAAAAACTGGTATTAACTCACCAGAAACCAAAACCAAGAAATAGAGATGAAAAGAAGAATAAATGAAACTTATATTATGGAATGCCCTAACTGCCGAGAAACCATGGAAGACTACCACCTAAAAAACCTACAAAAAAAGGAACTCTGGCACCTATGCACCCACTGCAACCTAACATTCTCTCATAACCAATACAACCGATTCACTGAAATAATCCAGCACGCTATAAACAGCAAAAATAGGAGGTGAATAAACATTTTAAAACGATGCTTAATTTACGGTGAACCCAAAACCGATTACACAATATTATTAACCGGAATGTTCGTTGCAAGCACTTGGACACTTGCAACCGTCCTATCCGTGCTAATAGTCCAAAATAGAATAATAATATAAAAATTCATAAAACAGATGAAGTAATGAAATTAGCAGTATCAAAAACTTCGATAAACATTAAGTATAATCAACAAAGAAGAAGAGATTACCTACAAACAAAATTTAATTTAAAAATCATGAAAAACAGCATTAAAAGAATCCTAAAAATAAAATCCACTGAACAACCCCAAAGAGCATACAATATCCTAGAAAATATACCTTGAAAAAAATACAAAAATTCATCGACAATATCCAAATATTCGATACCCAAACCGCTCTGAAAAACATAGCCACATGAGGATTTTAACAACTCCAAAGATAATCCGAGGTCTCAAAGGAGATAAAGATAATTTAGAGAAGAGACGAGGAAGTAAGATAACTACTTAGCAATGTTGAAAGTAAATGGTGAATAAAACGCAATACGGTAATAGACAACGAATATTGTATGAAATCGAGCCTGATATAAAAATTAGGAATTTTTGGGATCTCATTGATTATGTTAACTGGGGATATGACCGTGCTAGAAAAGGAGGGAGGAACATGACCCTAGAAAAGAAAAAACAGAAAAAACTCAATGAATTTCTTTAATATTCAAAACTTATGGAGTTCTGTGCACATAAAAATAGTCATGTTTTTATTTGGAAAACTTAAATAACGAAATTTTTTATTTAACTCATATACATTGGATTATTTCTCAAAAAAGATCATTGCATAATCATTCCATAAAATAAGTTTTCGTAATAATTTAAACTCACTGCGAGGATTACATTCATGGTAATGTTATATGGCATTTTTATTCTCCAATGTAATTCCGAAGACTATCATGTTTTTCATAATAATTTCGAGGGAAATATATATATAAAATAATTTTATAATCAATATAAGCCTTATTTTATTATTTAAATCTTACAGTGACGGAGCATAACCTATAGTATAATAACTCTATTATTTTACATTTTTAGTACTTCAGAATACTCTTTTTTTTTAATTTATAAATTCTTTCAATAGAGATTTTCGATTTACTATTTGATCTTTGATCATTTAAATTTTTTAGAAATTTGGAATTCGTGTTTTAATCTGTTTAAATTGTTATAGGCAAATATTTATATAGTATTATGTTTATAGG
>JACWMK010000099.1 GCA_015661405.1 Methanobacterium sp. | reverse complement strand
TTTGGTTATACTGTTGAACTGATTGAAAAAGATGGGTTTAAAGTAGAAAAGGTCGACATGTTGTTTGATAATGATAGTTTAAGTGCAATGGCTAAATCATTTGGAATTGGAGTATATGGAATTGCTCAGATAATGGAAAAAATAAAACCTGATGTTATTTTAGTTGGTGGAGATAGGGGGGAGAGTTTGGCTGGTGCTATAGTAGGGGCTCATTTAAATATCCCTGTAGCACATCATAGTGGTGGAGATTTGTCTAGTTCTATAGACAATAAAATAAGATATGCTATTACTAGTTTTTCAGATTTTCATTTAGTAGGTAACAGTAAAAGTTATGAAAAATTAATTTCAATAGGAATATCGGCTGAAAATTTATTTTGTGTTGGAGAACCTGGTTTAGATGATATAAAGTCAAAAAATTTTAGTTCTAAAGAAACGATTGTAAAAAAATATGATATAAATCCAAAAGAACCTTTTATTATATTACTGCAACATCCAAATACTGATGAATTTGAAGAAACTGAAAAAAATATTATAGAAACATTAAATGCAATAAAAGAGTTAAAAATTCAGACAATAGCTATTTATTCCAATTCTGATTCTGGCGGTAAGTTAATAAACAATAAGATTGATGAATATTCTCATAACTTTAATTTTATAAATTGTTTTGCAAATATTGAACGTGGAGATTTTTTGGGTTTAATAAATGTTTGTGATTTGATGGTTGGTAATTCAAGTTCAGGAATAATAGAATTGCCATCATTTAAGAAACCATTTGTTTATGTTGGAACAAGGCAGGAAAATAGGATTATTTCTGGAAATGTAATAAATGTGGATTATAATAAGCAAGAAATCATTGATGGAATAAAAAAAGCATTATATGATGTAAAGTTTAGAGCAGAGCTTAAAAATATAAAAAATCCTTATGGTGATGGGAATTCTTCACAAAGAATTGTAAAAACGATTTTGAATATTATGGGGATCTAAATGAGAATTATAAAAGATAAAATAGTTTGGAATACTGTTTTAGACGAATTTAATGAATCTGATATATATTTTAAATATGAGTACTTTGATTTATACAAAAAGCATTATGATATGGATTTTGAGGCTATTTTTTGGGAGAACGATTATATTAAAATATTTTGGCCACATTTAATTAGGGATATATCTAAATTAGATAAATTTAAAGATTTTAATTTTTATGATTTAATTACTCCTTATGGTTATGGTGGTCCATTGGTAAATTTAAAGGTAAATAATCAAATTAAAGCCCTAGAATCTACTAAATCTTTTTTTGAAGAATATAAAGAGCATGTTATAAGAAATAATTTTGTTTGTGAGTTTATAAGATTTCATCCTATACTTAAGAATTGGGAAATGTTTGATAATGTGTTTAAAATTGAATATTTAAATGATGTTATAATAATAGATTTATCTCGAAATTTAAAAGAAATTTGGATGGATATTAGAAATAGCCATAGAAGATGCATTAATAGATCAATTAAAGAAGGATGTGAAGTAAAATTTATTACTAAACCTTCTAAAGAGGATATTAATAATTTCATTAAAATTTATTATCAAACCATGGATAAAACTAAGGCAGCTCAAAAATATTATTTTTCTAAAGAATTTATTGAAGATCATTTCAAATTATTAGATACTGTCTTAGTTCAGTTAGAGTATAAAAATAAAATTATCGGTTCAAGCATAAATCCGTATGGAAAAAATTATATTTATGGTTTTCTTACAGGAACATCTGCTGAAAAAAATGTTTATCCTTCACATTTAATGCTGTTTGAATTAATGAAATGGGCAAAGGATAGAAACTTTAAGTATTTAAATATAGGCGGAGGATTAAGAAAAAATGATAATTTATTCCTCTATAAAAAAGGTTTTTCTAAAAAAGAGTTTCCTTTTTATATTGCCAAATTAATCTTTAACGAAGATATCTATAATGAATTAACAAATATTAATAATAAAGTAGATTCAAAAAATTATTTTCCAAATTATAGATTTGGACTTGATGAGAATATATTATAAAATTTTTAGAATGATTTTATAAATTTTTTTTATAGGGAGAGTTTTAATGACCTGGAAAATTCCGTTATTTAAAATATATTGGGATGAATCCGATGTGGAATATGTAAAAAGAGAGATTGAGTCTGGTATGAACTGGGCTGTTGGACCTAATGTAATTAAATTTGAGAAAATGATTAGAGAGCGGGTTGGAACTGATTACGCGGTTGTTTTTAATTCAGGTACTTCAGCTCTTCATTCTTTACTTATAGCTTATGGTATTAACAAAGGTGATGAGGTTATTGTGCCTTCTTTTACTTTTATTTCTACCGCTAATTCTCCTCTTTTTGTTGGTGCTAAGCCAGTTTTTGCTGATATTGAAATGGAAACTTTAGGTTTAGATCCTGATAGTGTTCGGGAGAATATTACTGATAAAACTAAGGCTATTTTACCGATTCATTATGGTGGTTGTCCTTGTAAGATAGAGGAATTGAAAGATCTAGCAGATGATTATGATTTAGTTTTAATCGAGGATGCAGCAGAATCCCTAGGAGCAAAAATTAAAGATAAAAATGTCGGTACATTTGGAGATTCTGCTGTCTTGAGTTTCTGTCAAAATAAGATTATTACCACAGGAGAAGGCGGTGCTGTAGTAACTGATTCAAGGGAAATCTATGAAAAACTGCTTTTAATTAGATCTCATGGTAGATTGGAATCTTCTGATTATTTTTCATCATTAGAACCATTTGATTATGTTACTTTGGGATATAATTTTAGAATGTCCAATATAACTGCTACATTAGGTATTTCACAGCTTGAAAAATTGGATAAAATAATTGAGATGAGGAGAAGTAATTCAAGGTATCTAACTGAAAATTTAAATGATCAAATTGATAAGATTATTCCATTAAAATCTCCTAATGATTATTATCATGTTTATCAATTATATAATGTATTAGCTGATGACAGGGATGAATTAATGAAATATTTAGCAGATAAGGGCATAATGACTAAGATTTATTTTGATCCTGTACATCAAACATATTTTTATAAGAAAAAACTTCGATATAATGTTGATCTTCCTGTTACAACGGAGATAGCGAATAAGATTCTTACTCTTCCTATGTACCCTGGTCTTCAGAAAGATGAAATTGATTTTATAATTAGAGAAATAAAAAATTTTTATAGGCGATAAAAAAAAATGGAATCAACTTATAAAGATAAAGTTATACTTGTAACTGGTGGATCCGGATCAATCGGTAGCGAAATTGTAAAGAAACTTTTAGAGCATAAACCAGAAACAATCCGAGTATTAGATAATAATGAAACAGCCTTATTTGAATTGGAAGAGAAGTTAAATTCGTATAAGATAAGAACTTTCGTCGGGGACGTTAGGGATAAAGATCGATTGGAACGGGCTTTTGAAAACGTGGATATTCTTTTCCATGCAGCAGCATTAAAACATGTGCCTCTTTGTGAGTTTAATCCATTTGATGCTGTTAAAACTAATGTGTTAGGTACTCAAAATGTGTTGGATGCTGCTTTAGACCAGAATGTGGGCAAGGTTATAGTGATAAGCACAGACAAGGCTGTTAACCCTGTAAATGTTATGGGTGCTACTAAATTATTATCTGAACGTTTGACTATATCTGCAAATCATTATAGAGGAAATCGTAAAACAGCATTCTCATGTGTTCGATTTGGTAATGTTTTGAATTCCCGTGGTTCTATCATACCTATTTTCAGAAAACAAATAATGAATGGCGGACCTGTTACCATAACAGATTCTAAAATGTCACGTTTCATTATGCATATCCCTGATTCAGCTGATTTAATTTTGACTGCAGGTTATTTGGCGAAAGGTGGGGAGATATTTATTCTTAAAATGCCAGCCGTTAAAATTGTAGATCTGGCAGATGTCATGATCAAAGATTTGGCTCCTAAATATGGTTATGAACCTGAAGAAATTAGTGTTGAATTCATTGGTAAGAGACCTGGGGAAAAAATGTATGAGGAATTAGTTACAGAAGATGAAGCATTTTATGTTGAAGATAAAGGAAATTTATTTATTTTAAACCCTACAAATAAGATTAATTCCAGTAGTCTTAATTATAATTCTGATTCTGTTGAAAAATTATCTAAGAGAGAAATAAGAGAAAAAATAAATGATCTATATTAAAACAACTAATTTTAGATAACTTCAGAATATCTATAACATTAAACAGCCTTTTTAAAGCAGTTTATATAGAAAAACTTAAACTCTTTTATAATAGATTAAAAAAAATTTAAGATCTATGTCTTAAAGTAAAAATTGAAATATTCAAATTTTTTTTTGAATTCAGTTATAGAAATTTTATTAATAACTAATATAATCAAACAGAATTTTTTTTTATTTTTCTGCTTCCATTATTTCGAATGCGGATTTTTCATACATTATAATGGTTGAATCCCATTCCTCTTCGCACATTTTGATTTCGTCTAGTCTGCATAGCATTCTTTGTTCTTGTGCATCGTAAAAGCAGTGTTCTGTATTAATCCAGTAGAATGATAATCCTATTTTAACTTCAAAGTTTTCTTTTAAAAATAGAATATCTGGTATTTCTAAATCTCTACCTAGTAGGTATTCTTTAATTATCTTGGTAACTTCTTTATCTGTGACTTCTACTCTGCGTTCGACCCATACTCTCATAAATTTTTACACCACAATTTTATATGTTTTTTTTATGTTGATTTATAGCATAATTTTTGAGTAATAAACTCTAACTTTAAATAAATTTATGAAATTTAAGGTAATATTTAGGTTTTACCAATAATGTACATGTATATTTTATTTTTTTTATCTTCTTTAACGGGTTGCCACCCGTGGAAAGTCCAGTAATAGGATACTATGCGTGTTCCTGGTTTTAATTCATTTTGTAATTTAGTTTTTAGTTGTTGGTTTGCTTTTGATGAGAGGAATAATGTTACGATTGTTGCTGGGTTTATGTCTTTATTGAAGAAGTTACCCCAATTAACTTTTACTTTTTGGTTTACACC
>JACWMK010000098.1 GCA_015661405.1 Methanobacterium sp. | reverse complement strand
TCCAGTTATTCTCTATTGGTGTATTTATTTTTTTAGGGCTTGCATATCTGTTCTCGAAATTTTTTTCTAGTTCTATATTATAGGGGCGATAAACTCCAACTATTTCTTTATAATTACTTTTGAAAACGGTCACTATGAAGAAAATGACAATTGGTGCCACTACACTCAAGGCAAAACTAGCTGGATTTCCATTATGAGTTACAATTAAAATTCTAATGAACAAAAAAATGGATAACAAAAAAATACCACAACAAACCCATCCTTGCCAACGTACTGGTTTTGCCATTCCAATAGGACTATTATATCTAAACCAATCTTTTCTTACCTTTTTTTCCATAAATTCATCTTCCTTAAAAAAATTTACTTAAAAAAATTTTTATGATTTGTATAATTATTGAAGGTACTAATGCATTAATTTTATTTCATGGTAAAGCTTCAATACTATTGTTTTATTAAAAGATATTCTGAAATCTTAATATAATAATTCAAAGTATTAAAAAATTTACAACTTTATTATGAAGTAGTAAATACTTGTCTTGGGGTCGATTCCAAACTAACAGTGTAGCAAATGATTTTCAACTATAAAACCATGGATTATTTCTGATAGCCAATACATAATTAAAACTCTCTGCTACCGATTTTGTACTTAGAGCAAATTCTCCCAAACCAATGACAAATATTATAGGATCACAAGTAGCACAACCTAAAATCATAATATCTACACCCTCTGCCGCCCCGAAACCAGAAGCTGAAGCGAAAAAAAATGCCATTACACACTCTTCGACTTTAGTATAGTTAAGGGTACCTAAATTAGGATCACTAGCCGAGAGTTGAGCACTTGGCAAACTAGGTAATGATAAAAGCCAACGTTCGTACAGAATATCATTCCAAGCACCGCATAAGTTATTAGTAATGTTTATATCCCTTGCAACACCGGTAACAGGGTCAATTACGATGAAATCATTGCCAGATTCTTCTATGATGAAACCATTCTGCTCCAACCATTCCAAGCAAGAGCTATTATTTAAGTAATCATTAATCAGATCCATTGTCACAGAATCAAAATTATTACCAGTAATTGCTCCATTCATTATTGCGTATTCGATAAATGAAATGCTGGAAGAAGTCATATAATTAAATGCTCTTATATTTCCCATTGGACCGACAACTGTCATCCCCATGCTTTCATCACAATCCAAAGTCAAATAAGTTCCCGTTGAATCCTCACCCACCGAAACTATGATTGGACTGGTACGACTCCAAGTAACATTATATTCCGGTGCAATAGCATCTGCTAACTCGTCATGAGTATATTCCACCAATAAACTTAATAATAAAGCATTGTAAGCAGCACCCATAGTAGTGGAAGATGGATAATTGGACTCTTGATTCAACCAGTATTGTACGATATTATTAGTTACATCTGTTGTGGCTATTGCAAAACTCTGCAAACAATCAAATGGAGAACCATTATATATAAGTTGACTTGTTCTCTGGATATCATTCCCAGGGAAGTTTAGATTTGTCACGTCTGTACTGTTATTTGGGTTAGTTACAGTTATATTAAACCCAGATACTCCCGGATAGGCTAAATTAACTGTAAGAGTATCAGTAGCAAGACCATTATTATTATAGATATCTTTTTCATCTATAATATTTCCATCTAAAATCACTTCTGATTCATCCGTCGGTGCATCTAAATTAGAGTTATAAACCGGAATTGTTATAATGCTGAGCCAGGTCACAGACTCATTTAATGGAATACTATCTGTAATGTCAAGAGGTTGACCAGTGGAACTATCTATGGCGGTACTTGTAATATTTAATACTGCTATTCCCGTGGCTATAACTCGCGTGGTATTGGCAGTTTGATTATCTACGGACGCTGAAACCTTAACATTCTCTGACTGAGTGCTATTTAAATTTAGGATAGTAGTAGCTTGACCTTCAATTGTATAAGCTTGGTTAATAATGGTTCCTGTGTTTGCAGTGAAATTTGCAGGTGTTCCATCAGGAATAAAGCCCTGAGACAATGTATCTAAACCATCATTATTATAATTTAGATTCGCCGTTACACTGGTATTTCCACCGGAATTAGTTGATGAAGCATCCACACTCAAAATCAACCATGGATTAGAATTAACAGTTCCACTTATATTGTTTATATCATTTAGAGTGGTAGATGGATTGGCATTGGAACCCCACCAGTTGTTAGTTGCATTATCTGTGCCTATTTCATTTATAAGTCCATAGGTATTATTTGTTATTCTGTTGAATTGTATAATATCTGTGGAGTTGTCAGTAAAAATCCCGCAATAATTATTTAATCAAATTATTGCTTGTAATGTTATCTTCTGAGTTCTCCGAATAGACTCCATATTCACAACCATATATATTGTTATCATGCAGAGTATTAGAACTAGAATTACTTAGTATTCCATCGTAACCATTGCTGGTGATGGTATTATTAAATATGGTATTGTTAAATGAATTTGAAGTAATGATTCCTGAAGTTTCATTTGCATAAATGATGTTTCCATAGATTGAACAGTTATTTGCATATAAATTAATGTTACCATTTACTGTTAAACCTTGAATAGTGGAACCGTTTCCACCAGAATTAATCGTAATTGATCCTATGATTAATGGGTTGGTACTAGACATAATGGTTAAATTCTTATTTATAACAATATTTTCATTGTAAGTTGCATTATAAATTAAAAGTGAATCACCTGGTGAAGAAGCATTAATCGCAGCTTGTATACTGCTAAATCCTGTCCCAGATGTTTCATCATATACTTCAAGATTAACTGATTTTTAAATTCAAGTTCATATAACCGACCATAAGGCTAAAGATATCAGTGTATGACTTAATAAATCTGAAATATTTACTTAATTGTATTTTTGTAAATAAAAATTTAAGCTTTTGTTATAAAAGTAATTTTCCTCGTAATTTAACAATTCAATATGTTCTGTTCTAGTTGAAATTTGTACTTCGTAATATGTATATATAACGAAGCAGAATTAATACGTTATAATTGCGATAGTGATACTAGAATCTGAAGAATAATTATACAAAAATCAGAGAAACAAGCATTAATCTATCAATTGGGCTATATGTGATAATAAATTTACAATATATTCGATTTATTAATAATTTAATGAATTTTTTAAATGGATGCCTCCCAACAGTGCATTATTTATATTTAACTAAATGAATTATATTCATGGGTAGGGGACTCATTCAAAGATTAATGAAAATAAATCCATATGTTTTTATTATCGGATTTTTTTTTGCATTGTTTATTTATTTAGCATTTTTATTACCATATCCATACAATTGGATTATAATTGGAATTATCTTAATAATACTTATTTTATGGGGAATTAAATGGACCCGTGATTGGCGCCTTTTATCGAAATTCGATTTATCTAACCAATGGTTTAAGAAAAAATATGAAAAATTTATTTCGCCTATTCCAGGTAAATATGAATTCATTGAAGAATTACATACCGAAACAAATGTTGATAAACATATTCATGAATTTTTAATTGATGATAAATTCTTATTCGAGTTTGATAAGTGGCATGGAATAATTGAAAGAGATTTAACTGAATTCAAAAATTCTTTAAACAAATTAAATTATGGACTATCAGATGAGATAGAATGGCTATCATATAAATCAAAGATTTTAAAGAAAGCTGAAGTACTTAAAAAAACCTTATTTAATATAAAACTTATTTTATTAAGATCTCGTGGTTTTTTGAAATATGGTGATTTTGAAAAATGTAAAAAAATTAGTTTTAAAGAATTATATGATAATTTGGAATTAGTTTTTAGGGAATATGAAGAAATATTAAACGAATTCGATGATTCTAGCTTTAATTATATTGGTCAAAAAGAAAATAAAAAAGAAACTTTCAATAAATCTAAAGAACTTATTTACAAACCTTCAGAAATTTCATTTCGGATTCTGAATAACTTACATATTATTGTTAATTTGTGGAATTCGTTTGATAAATTAGATTTGCATATATTAGGTGGTGCAGGTGTTGGGAAAACTGATGCAATTAGTTTTATTTGTAAAAAAAGATTGGAAAAAGGATTACCTGTTTTAATAATTTCAGGGCGGTGGTTTAGAAATAATTCATCAATAGAAGAACAAATAAAAAAAATTTTAGATATACCAGATTCTTATAAATGGGAAGAATTTTTAGATGCTATGGACACTTTTGCTAAATCCAAACATATATATTTACCAATAATTATTGATGGTCTTAACGAAACTACTTATAATAATGCCTTTTCAAGTTTATGGAGAAATTATTTAGGTAGTTTTATACAAAATTTAAAGTCAAGAAAAAAACATTGTATTGATTACAACCTGTCGTGAAACTTATAAAAATATTATTTGGTCTGACAGCTCTGGCAATTTTGTTTATGCACGTGAATTTAATTCAATAAATGTAAGAAATGCTATCGATAAATATTTTAAGTTTTTTAAAATAATTGCAAAATTCTATTATGGATCATTAGAACATTATAAGAATCCACTTTATCTCAGAATCTTTTGTGAAATAACAAATCATGATAGAAAAAAAGAAATTGAAATTTACTTGGGTGAAAAAACACTTTTTGAAGTATTTAATGAATACATTGCGATTTCTAATCAAACAGTTTGTGATAAATTAGGTATACATCATAGTGCTGACGTTGTTGAATCCTCATTGAAAATAATGGCAGAATACCTATGGAATAATAATGAAAGAAGTATTTCTCGTACAAAACTTGTTGAAATGGTGGATAAGAAATCACTTGATCAAGTTGAAGCATCAAAATCTAAGGTTTTAACGATTGAAGACGAAGGGTTGTTGGTTTATCGTGACTTGATAAACTCCGAAGAAGCTATTAATTTTACTTATGACCTCTTTGGCGGTTATATTATTGCAAAATATCTTATTGATCAAGAAATCGATGGTTTAACAATATTTCTTAATTCAAAAAAAACTACAGAATCATTATTTAGTGATAATTATAAAACCTTTCATCCTCTGCATGATGACATTACAAGGTGTTTAGCT